>DATGJI010000056.1 GCA_035295225.1 Candidatus Eremiobacteraceae bacterium
CGGCAAGATCTTCGTCAACTGCGCGACGGTCTCGCCGGAGATCCACGTCGAGGTGGAACGGCTGGCCAAAGCGGCGGGTGCGCAATCACTGGAAGCGTGCATGGCGAGTTCGATCTCGCAAGCGCGCGCGGGCACGCTTTATCTCATGTGCGGCGGCGAGCAGTCTGCTTTCGAGCGCGTCAAGCCAATGCTCGAGAAGATGAGCTCGTCTCTGCGCTACGTCGGCAAAGCCGGTGAAGCCGCTAAAGTCAAAGCGCTCGTCAACATGGTCATGAACATCAACACTGCGGGTCTAGCCGAAGGATTGGGTTTGGGTGAGTCCCTCGGCCTGGATCTGACCATGCTGCGCGAGATCTTCGCGCAGACCGGTGCCAACTCACGCGTCCTCGAGACCGACGGCGAGGACATGCAGAACCACGACCATGCGTGCTATTTCTCGGCGGCGCACGCGGCAAAAGATTCCGGCATCGCGCTCGACCTCGCACACGAGGCCGGACTGTCGCTGCCGCTCGCCGAGGCCACGAAGCGACAATTCGACGCGATGCGCGCGGCAGGACTTGGCGAGCTCGACAAGTCCGGCATCGCCGAACTCACCTTCGCATCGCGCCGCTCAGCCGCTGTGAAAACGTAACCCGTTTCTTACTGCACTCCCGCTCGACCACTGGAGGTCACGATAACCCATGGCAACCGCAACTTCCACGAAGTATATCCCGATCATCAGCTCTTCGACGATGGGTCCACTCGGCGTGGCGCATCTGCCTCGTTTGTGGACAAAACTCACGCTCGGCAATGCCGGCCTCCTACCCGAGGGTCACGATTATTGCGGTCAAGGATTTGACCAGATGACGATATCGGCTCTCGGTCTCGATCGCGGCAAAGTGATCGAATACGTCAAAGCGAGCAAACCCACGTACGTTCAGTTCGAGTCTTGGATCAAAGAAAACGGCAAGACCGATGCTGAAACGATCAAGAAGCACAATGCTGCCGTGCTCGGCTACAACCACGGGGACGATACATGCAAGCGTATCCGCGAGACGATCGGCCTTGATAACGCCAACGTCAAAGACGCGGTGACGCTGAACATCCTCGAAGACCTGAACGACCTGCACCAGCACGCGACCGCCTAGGGAAACCCACAAGTGAGGGCAAGCGATGCTTGCCCTTCTACGATTGACGGGGGCGAGCGATGCTCGCCCTACTACGGCTCGGCTCTATTGAGCAGTCGTTCGATATCTGCGGTGAAACGGTCGAACGCCGTGCGATGAAGGTTGTGTCCCTGATCGGGATACTGCCGGATGAACACATTCGCGCCGCCGCGGGCTTTCAACTCACGGAGATCGTCCGGCGACATGACAGAGTCCGCCGGTCCGGCCGCGAAAACCACAAGCGGCTTCGGGTACGCTTCGGTCTGCGCGAGGATATTCCAACCGCCTTCTTCCACTCGATTGTCGGACGCAAGTCGCGCGATCGGTTCGGCCGTCATCTGCCGCACCGCGTGCATCTTGCCTTCAATATCGATCGGCGGCCAGTCGGCCAGCCGTTTCCGTAGATCCTTTGCAAGCTCGTCAAAGGGCAGAGCGAAGTCGCGTTCGGCATCGTCGAGGTATTCCGACTGCCAGGTGCCAGGCATGACGCGCAAGACGGGATCAACGGCGATCACCGCTCCGGCTCTCGATGCAGGGCCGGCAAGAATGACGATCGCTCCGCCCCATGAGTGGCCGACGAGCGCAGCGATATCTCCGTCGACGTGAGCCGCGACGGCGTCGAGATCGCGAACACCCCGTTCGAGTGTCATCGGGCTTGTGAAGGCGGCGGAGTCGCCATGGCCGCGCTGGTCGTACGCGAAGACCCTGTAGGTTCCGGTGAAATGCTCTCCGAGTCGAGCCCACGCCTTGCGCGAACTCGTCATGCCGTGCACGCACAGCAGCGCAGGCCCGCGCGTCCCCCACGATTCCAGCGTGGTGTACGCACCGTCGTCCGACGTGATGCGCTTCTCCATGCCGAGCGCGGTTCGAGTGCCGCGCGCAGGGACCTCCGCACGACCCGGGCAACTTGCGCCGGTGACTTTCGCCCAGGACGTCAGAGCCGGCCTGACCGCGTCGCCGAAAACGCTTCCTTCAAAATATTTCTACGACGAACTTGGTTCGGCGCTTTTCGAGGCGATCTGCCTTTTGCCCGAATATTATCTGACGCGGGCCGAGGACGAGATCCTCAGACGGCACGCCGGCGAAATCGTGAAATCGGTCGGCGGACCGTTCGAGATCGTAGAACTCGGAAGCGGCAGCGCGTTGAAGACGCGCCACATCATCGCAGCCACGCTTGCAGATCAACCGTCGCTGACGTATCGGCCTATAGACATCTCGACATCCGCACTCGAAGCGAGCGCAGAAGCGCTCAGCCGAGAATTCACTTCGGTGCGCGTTGACGGCATCGCAGCTGATTACTTCGAGGGCTTGAAGCGGATCTCACGTCACGGCGGGGCGCGGCGTCTCGCGCTCTTCCTGGGCTCGAACGTGGGCAACTTCGAACCGCATGTGGCGGTCGAAGTGCTGCGCGCGCTGCGCAGAGTGCTTGCACCCGGCGACGCGCTCTTGCTTGGCGCCGACCTCCGAAAGGACCCCGCGGTTCTCGAAGCGGCGTACGACGATCCGCTCGGGTTGACTGCCGCGTTCAATCTCAACCTTCTCGCTCGGATCGATAGAGAGTTGGGCGGTGAGTTCGACCTCGACCTCTTCGACCATCTGGCGCGCTACGATGAGCCTCACGGAAGAATGGAGATGCACCTCGTCAGCCGGTGCGCCCAGACCGTTCGCGTTAGCGCACTGGAGTTAGAAGTGAAGTTCGCGGAGGGCGAGGCCATTCACACGGAATCTTCGTACAAGTACGATGAACCGACGCTGCGATCGCTTGGTTCCGGCGGCGGATTCGAGCTCGTCCAAACCTGGACCGACACCGGCAAACGCTTCAGCAGCAATCTCTTCCGCGCCGTCTAATTGTGGGGCGGACCTTCATGGTCCGCCGGGCGTCCCATAACGTGCAACCAAAAGGTTGCGCTTTGATGTGAGGCGTGATACACTCATGTGCAACCAGGAGGTTGCACATGGAATCGTCCACGGATAGAATCGAGAAGCATATCTTGCTGCGCGCGCCGCAGGAGCGAGTCTGGAGCGCCATCAGCGATTCGGCGCAGTTCGGCAGTTGGTTCGGTATGGAGCTGAACGGACCGTTTGCGGCTGGCGCGCACGTGACCGGAAAGATCAAGCCGACCACTGTTGATGCTGAAGTGGCGAAGATGCAAGAGAAATACGCCGGGACACCGGTCTCCCTTTTCGTGGAGCGCTTCGAGCCCATGCGGACCTTGTCGTTCCGCTGGCACCCGTTCGCACTCGATCCGGCCGTCGATTATTCCAAAGAACCTATGACCACGGTGACGTTCACGCTCGAGCAGGCTGAAGGCGGCACGATGCTTACCGTTATTGAGTCGGGGTTCGATGCGATACCGGTCAAGCGCCGGGCAGACGCATTCGAGGCCAACGAAGAGGGTTGGAGCTTGATCCTGCAGCTTGTCGATAAGTACGTACGGCTGCACCAGTCGTGAGCGTCGCCGCGATCCTTGCGGCGCTCGGCGATGAATCGCGTCTGCAGATCATCGCAAAGCTCTGCCGAGGTGGACCGCTCTCCGTTACCAACCTCGCGGGAGGCGCAGACATTTCGCGCCAAGCGGTGACGAAACACATGCAGGCACTTCACGAAGCGGGGCTCGTACGAAGCGAGCGGCGCGGCAGGGAGCGCATTTGGCAACTGGAGCCTAAGCGACTCGAAGAAGTCCGTCGCTACCTGGCAAAAATATCAGATCAGTGGGATCACGCGCTCATTCGGCTCAAATCGTTCGTGGAATGAGTGCCAGTGGAGGGGTCGACGCAGTCCGCTGTTTTACCCGATGCGGAGGCGGCGTTCAGTCAGCCGCAGCAGGCCGTCCACGACGAGCGCGAGCGCCACGCACGCGAGCGTTCCCGCGACGGCCTTCGGCAAATTGCTCTGGTCGATGCCGGCGAGGATCAGTGTCCCTAGACCGCCGGCATCAACGAGCGCGGCGATCGAGGCGATGAAGATCACGGCAACTGCCGCCACCCGCAGACCGCCCACGATCACCGGCAGCGCAAGCGGCAGCTCGATGCGCCAGAGCACTTGCGCGCCGTTCATACCGATGCCGCGCGCGGACTCCACCACTGCCGGATCCACGCCGACGATGCCGGCGACGACGCTGTTGGTGACGATGACGATCGCGTAGACGGCCAGCCCCGTGACCGCCGGCGCAAAACCGAGACCTAACGATGGCACGAGCAGCGCGAACAGCGCAAGGCTTGGCACCGCGTAGACCGCTCCCAAGAGCGCGAGTGCCGTGGGCCGGATGGCGCGCGTGCGCGCGACCAGGATGCCGAACGGAAGCGCCACGATCAGAGCGATCGCGAGCGCGCTTCCCGCGAGCTCGACATGCTCCAACAACGCGGCGATAACAACGTCCGGATGCGAGAACAGATACGACATCGGCTTAGGCCGTGCCCGCGCCGGGGCGAGCGGCGCGCAGAATGCCGGCAACGGTGACGACACCGCGCACGTCGCCGTCGTCGCGGACGAGCAATCGTGACGCGCCGTCCAACAAGAGCGAAAGCGCATCGCCGAGTGATGCATGCGATCCCACGAACGGTCCGTCCGCCGCGCCGCCTTCGCCCGCTGACTCCAACGCGGCGCTGACGGGGATCGCGCGCAATCGCCGCACGACGTCGCCCGCGCCGATCAAGTCCGAGACGAACGGCGTCGCCGGGCGCGCGAGCATGGCAAGAGGCGCCGCGCTCTGTTCGATGCGCCCGTCACGCATGACGATCAGCACGTCGGCGAGCCGGAAGGCTTCGTCAACGTCGTGCGTCACGAAGAGCACCGTGCGAGCGCGTTTTGCGTGCAGCGCGGCGACTTCGTCTTGCAGATGCGCGCGTTCGATCGCGTCGACCGCGCCGAACGGCTCGTCCATCAAGAGAATCGGTGGATCGGCCGCAAGCGCCCGTGCCAGACCGACGCGCTGCTGCTGGCCGCCCGAGAGCGCGCGGGGCCGCAGCCTTCGGTACTCAGCCGCCGGCAGATGGACGAGTTCAAGCAGTTCGTCGACTCGCCGCCCGATCTGCGCTTCATCCTGGCCCATGAGTCTGGGCACGGTCGCTATATTCTCCGCAACGGTCATGTGCGGAAAAAGACCGACATTCTGGATGACGTAGCCCATACCGCGACGCAGGCGCACGGGGTCGATCGTTGCGGTGTCCACGCTGCCCACATAGATCTTACCGGATGACGGTTCGATCAAGCGGTTGACGGTTTTGAGGAGCGTCGTCTTTCCGCAGCCCGACGGACCGAGGATCACGGCGAATGTGCCGCCCGGTATATCGAGCGTCACGCCTCTCACCGCCGGGCGCTGCGCGCGGCCGAACGTCTTGACGACGTCGTCGAACCGTATCGCCGGAGGGGATGTGCTCAACGCGACGGCGAGAGGACGACGCGCATGTAGAAATCGCGCGCGACATCGGCGGGGTCTTCGCCGTTGCCGTCCACGCGCCAGTTCATGCGGCGCATCGCCGGATCGGTCAGCAGCGGCGCGAGCGGGTCGAGCGCGGGCGCGATGTTGGGAAACCGCTTCAGCGCGTCGAGCCGCACGACCGGCGCGACTTGATACGGCGGAAAGAACTTCCGGTCGTCGTCGAGCACGATGAGCTTGTCGGCGTCGATCTCCCCGTCCGTCGCAAAGGCCAGCGCCACGTCGACCTGACCGGCGAGCAGCGCCTTGTATTTCAATCCGAGTGCTGTGACCTTGACGTCGGCGAAATGGAAACCGCCGTACGCGCGCTGCAGTCCTGGCAGCCCGTCGGGCCGCTGCAAGAATTCGACGCCCGCCCCCAGGCGCAAATGCGGCGCAAGGCGCGCGCACTGCGAGAGCGTGCGTAAACCCGTCTTCTGCGCGAACGCCGCCGCGACCGCAAGCGCCTGCGAGTCGTTCATGCGCGCCGGCGCGAGCCACGTCATGCCATACTGCGCCTCATACGCGGCCTTCACCGCATTGAAGACTTTCGCCGGATCGCTCATCGGCGCGCGTTTGAGCTGCACGACGAGCCCGGTACCCGTATATTCCGGGTAGAGATCGATGTCGCCGCGCTGCAGCGCTTCCATAGCGATCGGGGTTGCGCCGAGATTCAGATGACGTTCAACCCGGTAACCCGCGTGCTCGAGCGCGATCGAGTAGAGCTCACCGAGCACAAGTTCCTCAGTGAAATTTTTCGAGCCGACTTTGACCGACGCTGGGCGGCTCGCGCACGAACCAGCGAAGAGCGCCATACCCGCAATCGCAGACAGCGCAGAACCTCGCGACATGACGTGGGCGGACGAGTCGTTCTTTCGCATCATGACCTCGCGACCGCGAGGCGTTCGCCCGCGGAAAAAGCCGCCGCCGCCGCGACCGCAAGCAATGCAGCTAAGAGCGATCCGACGAGCAATTCAGCGGGTTGCTCGAGTTCGAGCCCGGCCATGATGATATCGCCGAGCCCGCCGGCGCCGATGAGCGTCGCAAGCGTCGCCGACGCGACGACCTCGATCGATGCGAGACGCAGGCCTGCAAAAACGACCGGAAGCGCGAGCGGCGTCTGCACGCGCCACACGATCTGCGCATCCGACATGCCCATCCCGCGCGCGGCTTCGATCGCGTAGGGATCGACACCGCGATATGCGATGTCTGTGTTGACGAGGATGGGCGGACACGCGAGCACGATCAGCGCCGTCAACGCGCTCGCGAAGCCGAGTCCGAGCCAAGGCAGCACGAAGGCAAGCAGCGCGAGACTCGGGATGACGCGCACCGCATTGACGCCTGTGATCACCGCGCGTCCCCACGGCCTGCGCGATGCCGCAACGCCAAGCGGAAGACAGATGGCGGAGGCCGCGGCGATAGCGGCTGCGCTCAGCGCAACGTGCTGGCGCAAAGCGACAGCGATGTCCGCACGGTGCGCAAACGCGAAATCAAGCGACTGGGAGACGAGATGCACGACGCGGCCGTTCTGCGGCGCGATGGAGGCTGCCTGGTTTGGTGAGAGGGTTAGGCGGGCTCGGCCCCGTGCGAGAACGGCTGCACGCCGTACGCGCGTCCGTGCCGCTCCTGCGCGACGTAGTTGGCGATCTTCATCCGCACTTCCGGACGCAGATCCATGAAACGCAATCCGCAGCGCGTCTGATAACTGCTCTGTTGCTTCAAGACGTAGACGACTTTTGCGGCTTGCTCAAAACGCAGCGTCGGTGAAAGATTGACATTGAGCACGACGCCATCGCCCACATGGAAGACGGTCGAAGTGCGAATGCATGCTCCGGTCGAGGAGAGATCTTCCAGCAGCGCCGGCTGATCGGTCGATGTCGATCCAAGCCGCATGCGCACCGGATGGCTGATCATAAGCCGAACGGCCTGGCGCGGGGTGCCGTGCTGTCCGCCGCGGCGGCCGCTGAAGACTTGGCGGAGAGAATCCATGAGCGACATATTTCGTCAATCCGTTGACTGCGCGACTCCGGTACCAGTGCGACTCTGCAACACTGCTCCGTGTGACGTGCATCATAGATTTGGGTCCATTGGAGTGCCAATCCTATAGGGCTGGCGGGGCAGAGTTGTTCCCTCCACGTCCCTACGTTGCCGATACCCTATACAATGAGCGCGCTTCGGCGGGCGGGGATTGAGCGTCCGCCCGCTCATTCTGAACGTCTTCGGGCGTCCCGCAATTCAGGTACGGCCGACTTAGCCGAGTCTCTGACATCGCTCTTCTCGCTCGTGACGCACGCTCGCGACGAACGAGCCGTCTTATTCGTGCCCCAGTCTGCGCGCGAACCGGAGTTACGCATCGCTGCGCAAGACGGAAACGTCGTGGTCGGCTACGACGCTCTCTCCGCTGATGAGGAACACGCACTCGCGTGTTGCGTCGCCGGCATTCCATCGCCTATGGCAGGCGGATCGATACAGCCCGTGCTCGTTGATGATGTCTGCGTCGCCGCCGTCGGCATCTCGCGCGCGTCAGCGACGGACCGAGACGATGTCGCGTTTGCCTCTCGCTCTCGGCGCGCCGCCGACCAAGTCGCCGCACTGCTGGAATTACAGCGCGCGCGCACGCGCAAAGATGGCGAGACGGCGATCAACCGCTTCAACATCCAGCTGAAAGGCGTCAACGACGTCAGCGCCGCGCTCCACGGCGCCGCGGACCTCAGCGCGGTGCTTCACGACACGCTTGTCTCGACGCTTTCGATATTGGATGCTGACGGCGCGGTGCTGTGGCGCTTCGATCCGCAACGCGGCGCGCTCAGCGCCGTGACGAGCGCGGGGATCGCACCGGCGGACATGACCGCCGCAGAACGCACGATCGGCGATGCCGCCGATAGCGCGCTTCGGCGATCGCTTGCGCGAGCGGAAATCGTCATCGTCGACGACATCAAGGCGAGCGATCTCGCTCCGGGCGTGAAACGCATCGCGGCGCAACTCGAATTGAATCAAGTAGTCGCACTGCCGCTGATGGACCGCGGACGCGTCGTGGGTGCGTTGGAACTCGTCTCGCGCGTCGCGCGTCGTTTCTCGCCCACCGATCTCGAGACGATGCGACTGGTCCAGGGGCAGCTCGCGCTTGCGTTCGGACGCGCGAAGATGTTCGACGAGATCCGCGATCAAAAGTCGACGCTCGAGCAAGTGCTTGCGGGCACAGCGGACGGCGTCTACGTCACGGCGGCTGACGGCTCACTCCTCCTCTGGAATGTCGCGGCCGCTCGCATCGCAGGGGTGCCGGAAGACGAAGCGATGGCGCAGGGCTACAGCGTGGTCAGCGGCGTCGACCGGCGCGGGCGCTCGCTCGAAGAGCTCGATCGCGCGGCCTTCGATGCAGCGTCGGCCGACAGCGCGTCGCGGCAGACGGTCCAAAATTACGAGGTCTACTTCGGCAAGACGTCACGCTGGGTCGCGGTTTCCGCGTCGCCGCTTCGCAACGCCGCGGGCGCGGTGACGGCGATGGTCCACGCGTTCCGCGACATCACGGCCGCGCGCGAAGTCGAACAGTTGAAGGCCGACTTCATCAGCACCGTAAGCCACGAACTGCGCACGCCGCTCACCTCGATCAAGGGCGCAACGGCGCTGCTCTTCGAGCAAGTGCCGGCGGATGCGAGCGGTGCGCTCGAACTGCTGCAGATGGTCCGCAACAATTCGGAGCGCCTTCTGCGGCTCATCAACGATCTCTTGGATGCGTCGAAGATCGAAGCCGGCAAGCTGACGATCCGCAAGCAGCCGTGCGACGCGACGCGCTTGCTCGAACGAGCCATAGCGGGCGTCGCCGGGTATGCCGAAGAGTACGGCGTGGCGGTGACGGCGGAATTCGCGCGCGGCTTGGCGCCGGTGGTGGTCGATCCCGACCGCGTCGAGCAGATCATGTCGAACTTGATCTCAAACGCCGTGAAGTATTCCCACCGCGGCGATGCGGTCATGGTGCGCGTGCGCTCCGATGGCCCGTTCCTGCGCGTCGATGTCATCGATACCGGCGTCGGAATACCCGCATCCGCTCTGCCCCGGCTCTTCGAGAAATTTTCGCAGGTCGATCGCGGCGGGCGCAATCGCCCGGGGACCGGTCTTGGCCTCGTCATCTCCAAGGGTTTGATCGAAGCGCACGGCGGCAGCATCTCGGTGTCGAGCACCGAAGGCGAAGGCACCACGTTTACGTTCACGCTGCCGTTCGCGAAACGGGGCGCAGACCGCGCATGAGCGCGGCCTCTCTCTATAGTATCCGTCAGCCGTGAAGAAGCGTCAGATCATCGCTATGGGCGGGGGCGGTTTCTCGTCGATGCCGGACGATCGCCGCCTCGACCGCTACGTGCTCGAGTCCACCGGACTGCCGCGGCCGAAGATCTGCTTCATCCCGACCGCAAGCGGTGACGCGCTGACCTACATCGAGCGCTTCTACAACACGTTTGGCGCGCTTGCGTGCGCGCCGACGCATCTCTCGCTCTTCGATCCGCCGCGCGCGGATCTGCGTTCGTTCATTTTCGAACACGATGCGGTGTACGTGGGCGGCGGCAACACAAAGAACATGCTCGCGCTCTGGCGCGAATGGTCGCTCGACCGGTTTCTGCGCGAAGCGTATGATTCTGGAATTGTGCTCTCGGGATTAAGCGCCGGTTCGATCTGCTGGTTCGATTCTGGCGTTACCGATTCTGTGCCCGGACCGCTCACGCCGCTTCAGTGTCTCGGCTTTCTGAGCGGAAGCAATTGTCCGCACTACGACGCCGAGCCCGAGCGCCGGCCGGCGTTTCACCGTCTTGTCTCTGAACGCGCGCTCCCCGCCGGCATCGCGACCGACGACGGCGTGGCGCTTCACTTTGTCGATGGGGTCTTGCAAACGATCGTCAGCGCGACGCCGACGGGTGCGGCGTATCGCGTTGAACCTTCGTCAAACGGCGCTGTTGAAACCCCGCTCGCCGTCCAACGCCTCCCGTAACCAATGTAGGGCGGGCCTTCATGGCCCGCCGGCGTACCGTTGTAGGGCGGGCCTTCATGGCCCGCCGGTGGACCATCAATTTAACCGGCGGTGGGGCGGCCGAGGGTTGTGATGTTGCCGGCGTTTCCGACGACGAATCTGCCGTCCAATACGAACGAGTCGTGCGCCGTACCGCGGCCGATGCGCTTATAGCGCTGCGCGCGGCCGGCTAGGCCTGCGTACGACGGCGCGGTGACATTGTTTGCGGTGATGCCGACCAGCGCCAAGGTCACTTCAGTCGGACCCGCAAGCGGATCTTCTCCGATGATCGCGAGATCCCGCGACACGTGAAGCGCAGCGATCTTCCGGTTGAAGTCTTCGAGGACGTGCCGGCCGATCTGCTCGATGCGGTCTTCGGCGCATAACGCGACGAAATTCACGCCGCCGATGTGACCGACGAACCCGTTCGCCGCATCGCTGTCGCGTGCCGCGCTGACCAGACAGTCGGCGAGCGCGCGGATGACTTCGTCGCCGCGGCCGTAGCCGTGGCGGTCGTTGTACGTGCGGAAATGGTTGATATCCACGTGGAGAAGCGCGAACGGCCGGCCGGACGCGGCGCGCCGTTCGATCTCGGCTTGGACGAGCGCTCTGCCCGGCAATCCAGTCAGCGAATTCGTGTGGCGCGAAACCGAGGCTTGGAATTCCGTCATCGTGTGCAGCAGATCGCGCACTGAGACCACGCCCGCGTAGACGTCGTTCTCCAAGACGACGATCTCATCGTAGAGCTCGGTGCGCCGGCGGTGCACGACTTTGCGCGCGACGTCGTCGATCGAATCCTTCGCGTCAACCGAGAGATACGAGTCATCCATGACGAGCCGAACGGGGCGCTTGGAATAGATGGAATAACCGAACTGATGCGAGAGCCGTTCGTAGAGTTTTGTCCGGCTCACGAGACCGACGGGCGCGCCGAACTCCGTCAACACGACGCTGTCCAGATCCGGATGGCGGTCGAAGATCTCGAGCACTTCGCTCGTATACGCGCTCGGGGGAAGTGCCGGCGCGCGCCTCGTTATGGTTCCGATCGCCAGGCGTTTGGGCGCCGGCATCGTGCGGCTGGCGATCGCGCGCTCGCGGATATACGCTGCGATCTCCTGCTTTGGTTCGACGAATGCCGCGGCCGGGCGGGCAAGCAGATACCCTTGACCGTAGTCCACGCCGATCTCGATCAGCGAAGACAACTCCTCGACGGTTTCGATTCCCTCCGCCAGCACGCGCGCATCGATGCGCCGCGCGAACATGATGATGGCAGAGACGAGCGCGTTCTTTGCGCGATCGCGGTCGATGTCGCGCACGAGCGCCATATCGAGTTTGATGAAGTGTGGCCGCACTTCGGTGACGGCGCGCAAGCTGTTGTGACCAGCGCCTGCGTCATCGATCGCCACTTTGAAGCCTTGGCGATTGTAATGGAGCAGCGTGCGTTTGAAAAGATCGAAGTCGTTGATCGCTTCTTTTTCCGTGATCTCCAAAACGATGCGCTCGCGCGCGAGGCGATGCTGGTCCATGACGTCGCGCGACAAACCCGCGTTGCGTTCTTCGAGCACGCCGGGACTGATGTTCAAGAAGAGGTAGCATCCGGCGGGCAGACTCGATGCGCTCGCGATCGCTTTGAAACGGCAGATGCGTTCGAGCTGACGTGTGAGCTTGCGAGTGCGCGCTGCTTGGAAGAGCGAGTCTGCGCTCTCGAGGTGCGTGCCGATGGGACCGCGCGAGAGCGCTTCGTATCCGAAGACGGTGCCGTCGGTCAGCGAGACGATCGGTTGGAAGACGGTGCGGATGCGGTTTTCATTGAGGAGCGCTTCGAAATCGTCTTCGTGCTCGGACGCGCCGGCCGACGACGGAAGGCGTTCTTCGGCCTGACCGAGGGGAAGCGGACCGAGTTGTTCTTCGCGGTCGCGAGCGGCAGGCGGCAATGGAGAAGTGCTGCCCATCAGACGGAGCAGCCAGCCGAAGCGATTCTTCACTTCGTCGCGCACGTCGTAAAACTGAAACCCCGTCTCCCGCAACCGGTGGCCGGCGGACTCCTGTGTGCCCGCCCATATCCTCTAAAAGTATCGGCGGATTTTGAGGCGCGCCTTAATCGGCCTGCCGAGTCGGCGGGCGTCCGAACGCCTGGAATTGGAAGTGGGACAAGGCGCCGCGGGCGATGAACCTCGCCCGGCACGGAGGCACGATTCAAGCGTGAAACAAGGAGCCTATCGGCTCACGGACCCGCTGGTCCGTGACGGCGGCGCTCTGCGCGTGGCGACGTGGGATGAAGCCCTCGATCGAGCTGCTCGCGGCTTTTCGGACGTCCTGCGTAAGTCCGGGCCAAAGGCGTTCGGCATGTTCAGCTGCTCGAAGACGACCAACGAATTCAACTTCCTCGCGCAGAAGTTCGCGCGGGCGGTCGTCGGCAGCAACAACATCGACAGCTGCAACCGCACCTGACACGCCCCTAGCGTCGCCGGTCTGGCGGCGGTGTTCGGTGCCGGAGGCGGCACCAATTCGTACCAAGAGGTCGAGGAAACCGACTGTATTTTCCTTTGGGGTTCGAACGCGCGCGAGACACACCCGATCTTCTTCCACCGCGTGCTCTCGGCGGTGCGCCGCGGTGCGAAGCTTCTCGTTGTCGATCCGCGCAAGACGGTGAGCGCGCAGTGGGCGGACACCTGGCTTGGTATCAATGTCGGCTCGGATATCGCGCTAGCAAACGCGATGGCAAACGAGATCATCCGTCTCGGTTTGGAACATCGCGATTTCATCGCAAATGCGACGACCGGATTTGAAGCGTATCGCGCGAGCGTGCAAGCCTACACGCCGGAACGCGCCGAATCCATCACCGGTATTTCCGCCGAGGTCATCCGCAGTGCGGCACGCGACTACGCGACCGCAGACAAAGCGATCATCTGCTGGACGCTTGGCATCACCGAACACCACAACGGCACGGACAACGTCCTCGCCCTCATCAACCTCGCGCTGCTCACGGGGCATGTCGGCCGCTACGGCAGCGGATTGAATCCATTGCGCGGACAGAACAACGTGCAGGGCGGCGGCGACATGGGCGCGATTCCCGATCGCTTGCCCGGATTTCAAGCGCTGAGCGACGACGATGCTCGGACGAAATTCGACAAGGCGTGGGGCGTGAAGATCCCGTCTGAACGAGGCTGGCGCCTCAACGAGATGTTCGACGCCGCCGAACGCGGCGAGCTGCGGACGCTCTACATCGTCGGCGAAAATCCCGCCGTCTCCGAAGCGGACCGCCACCGCGCGGAATCCATCCTCACATCGCTCGATCATCTCGTGGTGCAGGATATCACCTTGACGCGGACCGCTGAATTGGCGCACGTCGTCTTTCCGGCGTCGACCGGCTGGTGCGAGTCGGAGGGGACGGTGACGAACAGCGAGCGGCGCGTGCAGCGCGTGCGCAAGGCGGTGGATCCGCCGGGCAACGCGCGAGACGATATCGACATCGTCTGTGCAGTGGCGCGCCGGCTTGGCCGCGATCTCGGTTCGCCCACCGCTGAAGAACTCTGGGATGAGCTGCGCACGTTGAGCCCGATGCACGCCGGCATGTCGTACGCGCGGCTGGAGGCGCTGGACGGTCTGCGCTGGCCGTGTTACGACGAGAACCATCCGGGCGAGCAATTCTTGCACGCGCGGCTGTGGGAAAAACCGGCTCGCGGCCCGCGCGCGCCGTTCAGCGTCGTCGAGCACGAGCCGCCGTCGGACCCTGTCACGGACGAATATCCGTTGCTGCTGACCACCGGTCGCCGGCTGGACTCGTTCAATAGCGGCGTGCAAACCGGTCAGTATTCGTCGCCGCTGCGGCGCGGCGAATCGCTGGACCTCTGCCCGGAAGATGCGCGGCGCTACGGCGTCCGTGACGGCGAGCGCATTCGGGTCAGCTCGCGCCGCGGTTCCGTGGAAGTACCGGTGCGCATCGACGATACCGTGCGGCCAGGACTTGCGTTCATGACGTTTCACTTCGATACGCAGACCAACATGCTCACGATCGAGGCGAATGATCCGAAATCCGGCACCGCCGAGTTCAAGGCGACCGCGGTGAAGATAGATAAGCTCGCGACCGGCGCAGCGACCGCCGGGGAGTAAGCGTGGATCTCCATCATCTCACGGACGAGCCGACCGACGATGAGCGGGCCGCTGTCGACGCGCTGCTCGGTCCGCACCTTGAGAATGGCGTTAGCGGCCGCGAGGCGCGAAGTCGCCGCCATCTGCTCTTGCCGGCGCTGCACGCCGCCGCAGATCGCGTAGGTTGGGTGAGCCGCGGCGCGCTCGGCTACATCTGCCGGCGTTTGACCGTGCCGCCGGCTGAAGCGTTCGGCGTCGTCAGTTTCTACGATCTGCTCTCCACCGATCAGTTGCCGCCGCTTACCGTGCGCATTTGCGACGACGTCGCGTGCATGGCAGCGGGTTGCGACGCATTGATTCGCGACGTCGAGAAACGCTTTGGTCCCGAAGGTGCGGTGAATAGCGGTGCCGCGTGGCTGCGCAGCCCGTGTCTCGGACTCTGCGAACAAGCGCCGGCGGCGCTGTTCACGGCCGCGGGTTTGCAACCGCACATAAGGGCATTGGCTCCCGCCACGCTTTCTTCCATTGAAACAGTGCTTGCCAATCCCGCCGCAGTAGTTCCCGATAGACCGTGCACGTTGCCGCAAGACGGCGAACCGCAGCTGCGTCTGTTGCGCCGGATCGGGCACGGCGATCCGCTTGATCTCGCTGCGTATCGCGGCGCCGGCGGCTACAGCGCGCTGGCCCGCGCGTTCGATCTCGGACCGGACGGCGTCATCCGCGAAATCCTCGCATCGAAACTGATCGGGCGAGGCGGCGCCGCGTTTCCGGCCGGACGGAAGTGGGAAGCCGTCGCGCGCGAGCCCGAGCGCCCGCACTACGTCGTCTGCAATGCCGACGAATCAGAGCCGGGCACGTTCAAAGATCGCGTCTTGATGGAAGAAGATCCGTTCGCGATCATCGAGGCGATGACGATCGCCGCGTTCGCGATCGGCAGCGAACAAGGTTACATCTACATACGGGGCGAGTATGGACGCGCGCTCGAACGGATCGCAGCCGCGATCGCAGCTGCCCGCGACGGCGGTCTGCTCGGCGCGGATGTGATGAACCGCGGTCTGCGTTTTGACGTCGAAGTACGGCGCGGCGCGGGCGCATATATCTGCGGCGAAGAGACGGCGCTCTTCAATTCTATCGAAGGCTTTCGCGGCGAGCCGCGCAACAAGCCGCCGTTCCCGGTGCGCAAGGGATTGTTCGGCAAGCCGACCGTGATCAACAACGTCGAGACATTGGTCAACGTGCTCGACATCGTGACCGGCGGCGGCGCGGCATATGCGGCGATCGGCACGCCCGACGCGGCGGGAACAAAGCTGTTCTGCGTCTCGGGCCATGTCGCGCGCCCCGGATTGTACGAGGTCACGTTCGGCACGACGTTGCGCGCGCTCATCGATCGAGCGGGTGGCGTGCGAGGCGGCGGCACGCTCCAAGCGGTGTTGGTCGGCGGCGCGGCCGGCGCATTCGTGCTGCCCGATGAGTTAGACGCGCCGCTCACGTTCGCCGGCATGCGCGAAGTGAAAGCTACGCTCGGCTCTGGAGTCGTCATCGTCTTCGATGAAACAGTCGATCTTGCGGCCATCGTGCGGCGCATCGCGAGATTCTTCCGCCACGAATCGTGCGGACAGTGCGTGCCGTGCCGCATCGGCACCGTTCGTCAGGAAGAATCGCTCGATCGGCTCGCGCTCGCAAGCGGCACAAGCGTGGACGACGAAATGCGTCTGCTGCGCGAGATCGGCCAAGTGATGCGCGACGCGTCCATTTGCGGCCTCGGCCAGACCGCATCGAGCGCGGTCGAATCGGCGCTTGCAAAAATCCCGGTCTTCGGTGCGTGGAGACGGGCGTGAGCGTTTCGGCCGATACCGGCGTGAGCGTCTCGCTCGAGATCGACGGCGTCGCTACCACGGCGCCGGCAGGCGCCACGATTCTCGACGTCTGCCGCACCGCCGGTGTCGAAACTCCGACGCTCTGCTACTTGGAGACGCTCACGCCGGTCAATGTCTGCCGCGTGTGCGTCGTGGAGCTCGAAGGCGCACGCACCCTCGTGCCCGCGTGCTCCAGAGTGGTCGAAGACGGCATGAAGATCCGCACCGACAGCGATCGCGTGCGCGCGAGCCGGCGGATGGTGCTGGAATTCTTGGCGTCGTCGGTGGACGTGTCGCTGGCGGACGACATGCAGCGCCAGATGGAGCGCTACGGTGCAAAGGCGGAGCGATTCGGGGCTGCTGCGCGCGCAGTGAAGCAGCCGGTCAAAGTGGACAACGAGCTCTACGTCCGCGACTATTCGAAATGCATCCTCTGTTATAAATGCGTCGAAGCCTGCGGCACAGACGCTCAGAACACGTTCGCGATCGCGACGGCCGGTCGCGGGTTCGACGCGCACATCTCAACGGAGTTCGACGTCGGTTTGCCCGATTCGGCGTGCGTCTACTGCGGGAATTGCATCGGCGTCTGCCCCACCGGCGCGTTGATGTTCGTGAGCGAACACGAGATGCGCGAAGCGGGGACGTGGGACGAAGCGCGTCAGACGAAGACCGACACGATCTGCGGCTACTGCGGCGTCGGCTGCACGCTCACGGTCCACGCACAAGATGGCGAGATCGTCAAGGTTTCCTCGCCCGCGGACCACGACGTGACGCACGGTCACTTGTGCATCAAGGGCCGCTTCGGTTGGAAATTCGTCCGCAAATGATGTAGGGCGGACCTTTATGGTCCGCCTCACCAAATTTGTTCTACGCATTCTAAAAAAACGTAGAGGGGCAAGCGTTGCTTGCCCCTCTACGGAAATGGCGACGAACGACCAGTTATTTCTTCTCGAAGTACTCCGCGTTGATCTTCGTATAATCCGTCCACTGCTCCGGCACTTCGCTCTCGGCGTAGATCGCTGTGACCGGGCACGCGGCGACGCATGCGCCGCAGTCGATGCACGTCGTCGGATCGATGAAGAGCATCTTATCCTCGTCGCCGCCGTGGATGCAGTCGACAGGGCAGACGTCAACGCACGATTTGTCTTTGACGGTGATGCAGGGCTCGCAGATGACGTAGGTCACGTGGAACTGGCCTCCTTCGAGAGTCAGGACATCTTCGAGCGCCCCGATAGTGGGCCCTACCGCTCACTCCGACACGTGTCTCAAGCCGTGTCGGGCGCGCTCGCATCTATGGCTCGGATGCGGCGCGAATACAAGAGTCCCGCGACGATATCCTGACCGACGTGCCCGATCATGCATGGCACGACCGACCCGGTGGCGAGGAAGACGGTCGCATAGAGCGCGCCGGTGATAGCCGTGCCGATCACGCCGATGCGGCCTTGATAGATGTGCGCAAAACCGAACGCAACGCTTGAGAGGACGAAACCCGCGGGCAGGCTGCCGGTGATCGCTGCCACTTGGGTCAGCGCGTAGCCGCGATAGAGGAACTCTTCGCAGATCCCGGCGGTCAGCGCGACCGGCACGAACCAGACCCAATCCGACGCATCCACCGGAATCACGCGCCGCACCCGCTGCAGATATTCCGGCGAGATGCTCGTGCGTCCGAAGTTGGCGAGCGCGAAGAGCGCCGGCACCGCGAATCCGAACGCGTATTGCCACGGCTCGTGGGGCGCGCGGACGCCGACGTCTGCAACACCCATACCGTACAGTCGTAAGGCATAGAGCGCGAGCGCGGTGATCGCCCAGATCACGACGAGCGAACGCGCGTAGCGGGCGTGTTTGACGCGGCGTTCCTCCGCGCGGTCGGGATCATCGAATCGCGAGCGCCAATACGCGACAATAGGAACAGCGACAAGCAACACAGCGATCATCGCGAAGAGCGCAAGCGTCGCAGGCCGCGATGAAAACCCAAGCGAAATAAAATGCATCCGCGCCCCAACTGCCACGCATTCACCAGGCGGACCTTTCGCAAGCGCCGCCGCCCGCTCGAGGTTCGTTCGTACGTGACCATCGGAAAACGGCAAGCGGTGCTCGCGATCGTCGCAGAGCATCCGGATCGGCGCACGCCTTCCGCACTGCAAACGGAGATCGGTCGCGCGGCCGATGCTCGGTTCGCGCGCGCCGTCATCGGCGATCTTGCGGAGCGATTCGGCCGGCCCGAAGCCGCCTGTTCGTTGCTCTGGTGCGTGCCGGCCGATGCGGCCTCCGATTTTACCACCTTGACATCCGGCGCGGGCGACGTCGCGGACATCGCGGGCGGCACCATTGGTGCGCGCTGGGATCATGCCGCGCGCGCCGCATTCGCGCGCGGGTTCACCCACGTCGCGGTGATGGGACTCGACGCGCCGCACGTGCCGGCCGACGTCGTCTACGGCGCGCTTGGTCAGGTCGACCAGTACGGACTGGCGTTCGGCGCCGGAGATCGCGATACGATCTACGTGGCTGCGGTGAACAAGCCGACGCCGATCTTCGTAGACGTCGCCTTCGAAGGCGATCACGCTGCGACCGACCTCGTCGTCGCCGCGGCACAGCGTGGCCTCTCCTGCGCGCCGCTCGTCGGGAATTTTTCGGTTCGAACGGCAGACGATCTGCGCAGGCTGGCGGAGTATCTCGATCGCCACGTTCGCGTGGCCGCGCCGCGCACGAGGGCCGTCGTCGCAGAATTGATCGCGAACCGGGCGGACGCGAAGACGTGAAACGTAGGGCGCTCTCGCTGCTCAGTTTCGGACATCTCACGGTGGACGTCACCGCCGGTGCGCTCACGGCGATGCTGCCCTATCTGCAGTCGGAGTTCGCGCTCTCGTACGTGCTGCTCGCCACAATCTCCACGACGTATCAGGTCACGTCGTCGATCGCGCAGCCGATCTTCGGCATCGTCTCCGACCGCGGCGCGAAACGCTATCTCGTGCCGATGGGGGTCTTGCTTGCCGCGGGCGGATTTGCGATGCTCGGCAAGGCGCCCACCTACGGTCTCGTGCTCGCCGCGGTTGCGCTCACCGGCATCGGCTCCGCGATCTTCCATCCGGAAGCGACGAAATCGGCGCGCTTTGTCTCGGGAACGGCACGCGCTACCGGGATGTCGTATTTTTCGATCGGCGGCAATATCGGCGTGGCGCTCGGTCCGCTCGTCGTGACGGCGATCGTCGCATGGGCGGGCACCGGGGGCACGTGGATCTACATCGTGCCGGGAGTCGTGGCCACAGGCCTTGTGCTGCTCGCCGGTCCGGCGATCGGACGCGCTGAGTCAGCGCACGCCGCGGCGGCGCCGCCTGGCAGAATACGATCCGATAGGCGGCCGATGGCGTTGCTCATCGCGGTCGTCGCGCTGCGTTCGATGATCTACAGCGGCGTACTCGTCTTCGTTCCACTGTATGCTGTGCACGTGCTGCATCGGCCGACATCGTTCACCGGACCGCTGCTCTTCGCGATCTTGGCTTCGGGCGCGCTCAGCACGATCGTCGGCGGCGCCATCGCGGATCGCGTGGGCAACAAGCGCACGATGCTGACAAGCCTCGCCTTCGTGCCGCTGCTGCTCGCGACGTACATCATTTCGCCGGGCGCGATGGGCGTCACCGCGTTAGCGCTGGCCGGCGCCTGCATCATCTCGACCACGTCGATCAGCGTCGTCATGGCCCAAGACTTCATGCCCGGGCGCCTCGCGCTCGCTGCTTCGCTCGTCATCGGCTTCACGTCCGGGCTCGGCGGCCTTGGCGTCGCGCTGCTCGGCGGGCTCGCCGACCTCGCGGGGTTGCGCATCGTCCTTTGGGTGCTTGTCGGTATCGCGGTCGCCGGCACCGTTTTGACGGCGTTCTTACCGGCCGGCGCCGCACGGCGCGCGAGCGATCTGCAAGCCGCTCCGCTGCCGGAACCGGCACGCCTGCGCTGATGAGCGCCCGCCCGCGTTCCTCGGATCCGCCTTCCGAACGCAAGCTGATGCTGCTCGATGTTTACGCGCTCGTCTATCGCGCGTTCTTCGCGCTGCCGCCGCTGACGCGCTCTGACGGGACCGCCGTGAACGCGGTCTACGGTTTTGAGCGCATGCTCAATCTTGTGCTGACCAAAGAGAAGCCGACCCACGTCGGGGCGTGCTTCGATGCCGGCATCCCTCCCGAGCGTTTGGAATTGATGCCGACGTATAAGGCGAACCGCCCGGACATGCCTAACGAGCTCCGCTCGCAATTCCCGCTTGTCCGCCGCGTGCTCGACGGCTACGGCGTGAAGGTGGTCGAGATCGAAGGCGAAGAAGCCGACGACTGCATCGCCACCATCGCCGATCACGCGTCCAAGGACAGCTTTCAGTCGGTCATCGTCTCCGGCGACATGGATCTGCTCCAACTCGTGGACGAGCACTGTACGGTGCTGACGCCGAAGCGCGGCGTGAGCGATCTGGTCCGCTACGACGAAGCGGCCGTATTCGAACGCTATGGGCTACGCCCGGCGCAGCTCGCCGACTATCGCGGGCTCAAAGGTGATCCGTCCGACAATCTCTCCGGCGTGCCCGGCATCGGCGAAAAAACGGCCGCCAAGCTGATCGCGCAGTTCGGCACGCTCGACGAGCTTCTCGCGCACACGAGCGAAGTAAAGCCGGATCGCATCGGGCGCCTGCTCGCCGAAAACGCCGACCTCGCGCGGCGCTGTCGCGACGTCTCGTTAGCCAAGCGCACGCTCGACATCGAAGTCGGTTGGCAGAATTTCGAGTATGCGCCGCCCGAGCGTGAGCGCCTCATCGAGCTCTATCGCGAAATGGAATTTCGCACGCTGCTCGGCCGAACGGAATCGCTCGATGCCGCGCCGGCTCAATCCGCAGCCGGACCGGCGCGCATCGCTGCCGGACCGGCCTGGCGCACCACGCTCACGGCATCGCCCGATGAGGCGCGCAGCCATATCGCGCGCGCGGCGCTCGAGCCCGAGATCGCGATCGCTCTCGTGGGCGATGGCGGCGAACCCGACGGCATCGCGATCGCATTACCGAGTTCGAAAGAAGCGTTCATCGTGCCGGCGAGCGTGCTGAAAGCAGACGCTCCCACGCGCGCCGCGCTTGCCGATATCTTGCAGTCACCGCTGCCCGCAATCGTCGCGCTCGACGTCAAGCGGCTGTGGCGTTGGGCGGCGGATGCCGGTTTCACCTTGAACGGACTCGTATTCGACGCGAGTCTCGCATACGGTCTGCTCGACGCGGATCGTATCGGCGTGAGCTTACCTGACATCGCCGCCGCGTACGGCGTCTCCGGCGCCGCACCGGCCGCGGCGCAGAACGCTTCGTTAGAACTGTTCGGATCGGGGGAAACGGTTACCGCGGCGCAAGCGTCGGAAGCGGCCGCGATCGCCCAAGTCGCGGTGCCGCTGCGCGAGGACCTCACGAACGCCGGCATGATGCGTCTGTTCACGGAAGTCGAGATGCCGCTCGCGCCGGTCCTCGGCGCGATGGAGCGCGCCGGTTTCAGGCTCGACCTCGTGGAGCTCGATCGCATTCGGACGAAGCTCGACGCGGTCATCGACGAAACGACCGCTTCGATCCATCAGCTCGCCGGCGAATCGTTCAACATCAACTCGACAAAAGTGCTCGGCGCCATTCTCTTCGACAAGCTCGGGATAGGCGGCGGCGCGAAAAAGAAAACCGGCTGGGGAACCGGCATCGAAGTGCTCGGTCCGCTCGCTGCAGAACACGAGATCGTCCGCCGCGTGCTCGACTATCGCGAAGCGACGAAACTAAAATCCACCTACGTCGACGCGCTGCCGCTGCAGATCGATAGCGGCGGATTGCTGCATACGACGTTCGGCCAGCTCGGCGCCGCCACCGGCAGGCTGTCGAGCAACAATCCGAATCTGCAGAACATCCCCGTTCGCAGCGAGATCGGTCGCGGCATCCGGCGCGCGTTTACCGCGCCGACACGCGGCCGTATATTGCTGGCCGCGGACTATTCGCAGATCGAGCTTCGCCTCTTCGCGCATCTCGCAGACGATGCGACGCTTCTCGCCGCGTTTGCGAGCGGCGAGGACATCCATGCCTACACCGCGCGCATCGTGTTCGACGTGCCCGAAGGCGAGCCCGTACCGGCCGAGCTGCGGCGGCGCGCGAAAGCGGTGAACTTCGGCGTCCTGTACGGGATGGGTTCATTCGGCCTCGCGCAGGCGGTCGGCATCTCGCGCGGCGAGGCGCGGGAGTTCATCTCATCGTACTTCGCCCGTTTCCCCATGGTGAAGGACTACATCGCACATGCGATCAGTCAGGCGCGCGTGGACGGCTACGTCTCCACGATCATCGGGCGGCGCCGCTACTTGCCCGGTCTCAAGGCCGCCAACCCGATGCTGCGCGCGACGGCAGAACGCATCGCCACGAACGCGCCGTTGCAAGGCAGCGCCGCCGACCTCATCAAGCTCGCGATGCTGCGGATCGCGCGCGCGATCGAAAGCGCTGCGTTGCCCGCCCAACTCTTGCTCCAGGTGCACGACGAATTGATCTTCGAAGTCGAACCCGCTGCGTTGCCGCAGCTCGAGAACGCGGTGCGCGATGCGATGGAACACGCGCTCAATCTGCGCGTGCCGCTCGTCGTCGATCTCAAGTCCGGCCCCACCTGGGGCGATATCGCGTAGACGTGTAGTGCCGGAACTTCCAGAAGTCGAAACGATCGCGCGCGGTCTGCATGCGCGCGTGCGCGGCAAACGCATCGCGACCATCGGCATCTCGTGGCAGCGCACCGTCGATGCGCGCAGCCTCCCGTTGTCCGCGCTCGCGGGCAAACAGATCAACGGCGTCACCCGCATCGGGAAGTTTGTCGCCATCGAACTGAGCGGCGGCTTCACGCTCGCGGTGCATTTGCGCATGACGGGCCGGTTGCTCGTGGGCTCGCCGAATGTGCAGGTTCACGCGCACGAGCGCGCGCGCATCACGTTTCGCGACGCGAGCGTTCTCACGTTTTCTGATGCGCGCAAATTCGGGCGCATGCGTCTGCTGCGCGGCGATGCCGCTGCGCAACTCGCTGTCGGCCGCGATCCGCTTGATCCGCAACTCACTTCCAACGATTTGAAAGAAATGATGGCGGGGCGGCGCACACCGGTAAAGGTCTGGTTGCTTGACCAGCGCAGACTATCTGGTATAGGAAACATCTATGCGAGTGAAGCGCTTTTTTTCGCGGGCATCAGGCCGCGCCGCGCGGCCGGCCGCCTCACATCTGCTGAATGCGCTGGCTTGCTCAAAAGTTTGCGTCTCGTGCTTCGACGCGCGATCCGATCGGGCGGCTCAAGTCTGAACGATTACGTTGATTCTGAAGGAAAGGAGGGCAGTTTTCAGAAGCAATTCTCCGTCTATGGGCGTTCCGGCTTGCATTGTCTGCAATGCCGGGGTCCGGTACGGCGCATCGTTCTGGCCCAACGGAGCACGTTCTACTGCTCCACTTGCCAGCGATAACATCGAGATTCGTCTTCTTGTGTGTGCCGCGCATCGATCCGCTCAAGGGCGATCGACCGAGTATGTGGTCGAAATTTAGCAAAGCATAGGTGAATTCCCCATAATGGCCGATACCGAAGTCATCGAACCAGCGCAAGCACCCGACGACGAGTTCGCTCTCGAGCAGCGGCTCTACGAAGAAAGCCTCAAGACCCTCGACGAAGGCCAAGTGCTCCAAGGTCTCATCGTCGCAAAATCCAACGACGAACTCCTCGTCGACATCGGTGGAAAATCCGAAGGCGTGGTGACGTCGCGCGAATTGTCATCCGGTCTGTCGATCTCCGATCTCAAAGTCGGCGACACGCTTGAAGTGCTCGTCCACCGCATCGACGGCGATGGCGATGGCACGATGTACCTTTCCGAAAAGCGCGCACGCGCGCTGAAGACGTGGGAGAAAGTCCTCGAGGCGCACGAGCGCAACGATGCGATCAACGCCACCGTCACGCAAGTGGTCAAGGGCGGCGTCCTCGTCGATCTCGGCATGCGCGGCTTCGTGCCCGCATCGCAGATCCGCCGGCATCCGGTCGGCAATCTCGATGAGTTGGTCGGCAAGGAATTGCGGCTCAAAGTCATCGACCTCGATCACAAGCGCCGCCGCGTCGTTCTTTCGCAGCGCGTCGTGCTCGAAGAAGAACTGAATCAGAAGAAGCAAGAATTGCTTTCCACCTTGCAAGCGGGCCAAATCCGCGAAGGCACGGTCGTTCGTCTGGCCGACTTCGGCGCATTCGTGGACTTAGGCGGCATCGATGGGCTGATCCACAACAGCGAACTGTCGTGGTCGCGCATCAAGCATCCGAGCGAAGTCGTGACCATCGGCGACAAAGTCATGGTCGAGGTCATGAAGTTCGATACCGAGGCCAAGAAAGTCAGCCTGTCGGTCAAACACTCGCTTGAAGACCCGTGGAAGACGGTGCCCGATCAACTCGTCGAAGGCACGGTCGTGCCGGCCGTCTTGATCAAAGCGACGCAGAACTACTTGCTGGTCGAAGTGTTGCCCGGCGTCACGGGCATGGTGCCGAAGTCCGAGTTCGATCCGGCTACCGCGCCGGCACAAGGCGAGACCGTGCAAGTGCGCTTGCTCTCCATCAATACGGGAACGCGGCGCATCACGGCAAGTCTTGTGAAAGCGGCCGAGGGCGCGGAGAACGCCACGCTGCCGGTGGCCGAACCCGAACAACCGGAAGCGCCGACCGGCATGACGATTGGCGACGCGCTCGCGCCGTCGACCGAACCCACACCCGAGCCGTAGCAGTTCCGAAGGGGCCGACGCTAGTCGGCCCAATTTCATGGCCGTTCCGAAGGGCCCGGCAGTTCCGAAGGGGCCGACGCTAGTCGGCCCAACCTCAATTTTCGAAAGGGCCCGACTTGATGTCGGCCCACCTTCGTCATCGTCGCCCGGGCAAGCATCGCTCGCCCGTCCACGGAACGTCTGCGCCATGGTCATCGGTCTAACGGGCGGCATCGGCGCCGGAAAGAGCACGGTTGCAAATCTCTTCCGGCGTGAAGGCGCGCTCGTGATCGACACGGACGTCATCGCCCGCCAAGTCGTGGCGCCGCCAAGCCCGGTTCTCGACGCCCTCGCCGCTGAGTTCGGACAGTCGATCATCCAGCAAGACGGCACCCTCGATCGTCGCGCGTTGGCTGCGATGGTTTTCGGCGACCCGAAGCGCATCGCGCGGCTCAATGCGATCACCCATCCGGCCATTCGCGAACGCACGCTGGAGTTGATCGAAGCCGAGCCGGCCGGCTCGACCATCATCGTCGTCGTGCCGTTGCTCTTCCAATCCGGATTCGACAAGCATTGCGATCAGACGATCAGCGTGATCGCTCCCGCAGAGGAGCGTCGCAGACGTCTGATGGCACGCGATGGCTCAACCGCGGCCGACGCGGATGCGCGGATCGCCGCGCAGCTTCCCGACGAGGAATACGAACGCCGCGCCGATCTCGTGATTCGCAACACCGGAGACCTGAACGAACTCAGCCGCGATGTCGCCGCGGTCTGGTCGTCAATACGAATGTAGGGCGGACCTTTATGGTCCGCCTGGCAAAAATCGCTTGCCCCACTTATTGGAACAGGACAAATCGTTAGGCGGACGATATCCGCGGTAATGGGAATAGTTAGGGACTCAAAGGGACGTATTCGGTATCGCTGTTCGTTCTGCGGCAACGAAATCGAGCGCAAAGGCTTCGATATCTCGGCTGTTGTGCTCGTCGCGAACTGGGAAGACGAAGCGAAGAAAAGACGCCAACAATTCTTCTGTCACATGGATTGCTTCACTAAAGCCGCACCGTTCGCGGAGATTCACATCACGCGGCCGGATTTCCAAGCTCCTTAGCAGAGGCTAAACGCGCAAAACAGGGCAAGCGATGCTTGCCCTACTACGAAAATCGGCCTAAATCTGCTGGGCTGCTAAGAGCTCATCGACGGTGACGAACGTGTAGCCCTGTGCGCGCAGACGATCGATGATCACCGGCAGCGCTTCGATCGTGCGATATTGCCCGCTGTGGAGCAGCACGATCGCGCCGGGCCGCGCCTGCTTCATGACGCGCTCGACCTCGACCGTGGGCGAGATATCCTTATAATCCTCCGGGCTGTCGCTCCAAAGAATTGTGCGATAACCCATGGCCGAGGCGACCTCAATCACGCGCCGGTCGTAACGTCCGTGCGGCGGGCGGAACAGATCGATACGGTGACCGACGAACGAGGCCAAGATCGCATCGGCCTCGATGATCTGATCGGCGATCTGCGTGGTCGAGAGCCCGCTGAGCTTGATATGGTTGAACGTGTGATTGCCGACGTCGTCCCCGGATTCGATGATGCGATCCATGAGGTCGGGAAACTCTTGCGCCGAGCGACCGACACAGAAAAACGTGGCGTGGACGTGCGAGCGATCCAAGACGTGCAGTAAGAGCGGCGTGTAGAACGGATACGGTCCGTCGTCAAACGTGAGCGCGATGAGTTTGCGTTGCGTGTGAACGAGCCAGACGCGGTCGTCGGCTCCGACGTAGGAATGGAGCGTGGCGGAGCCATCCGATGCGACCGTGCGCTTGGCCAAACTGGATGCAGACGCCGGCTGCGGCAGCAAGAGCGCGAAAAGGGCGATCGCGACAACGAAGCTCGCGAACCGCTTCATCGCGGAACCTGCGGCGCGAACCAGACGCGGCCGAATGCGGCGAGGAAGAAGTCGTTGCGCAAGCCCGGCTGGCGGCGTACTTGTTCATACGTCTCGCGATCGGCGGAGACGGAGAACACCGTGTTCTCGACTGCCGTCATCTTGGAGACGGCGACCGGTACCGTGCCCCAGATGTCGACTTCCTCAACCGACGGAAAGTCGTCGAATGTGATGCGGATGAGGGTGACGGCTTCGCTTGCTATCTCAGGCTCGGTGAGGTCGCGTGCTTCGTGCGGCACGCGAGCGGAAAAGCGGATGCCGGCCGACTCGTAACCTGCCGCCGAAAAGGCGTAGACCTTCAGGACGTTATGCGACGGCAGCGCTCGATAGGTGGCTGCGAACATCGCGGATTCGAGCGCCGGATCGACGCCTTCCGTCCACGGCGCGATGCGAGCGTGGCGCGGCGCGGCGATGAGCGGCTGACCAACAGTCACCGGGCTGGCCGCCAACACTGAAGCAGGCGAGAACACCGCTAACGCAAGTGCGGCGGTGGCCCATAGCACAAAGCCGGGCGCTGTTCGTACCGGCGAAAGCGGCGACGTCATCATCTTTGATTATACCGCAGCATTATCTCCGGTCAAGGCGCCGGTCGCATACGAAGTCTTAGAGGTCTCGTCCCCTGCGCAGCACCTTCCCCGGCCTCAAACCGGTTAAACGACCCTCGCGAACGACGGCCGTGCCGTTCACAAAAACGTACCGTATGCCATCTGGATAACGGTGCGGATCTTCATACGTCGCCGTATCGGCGATCGTCGCGGGGTCGAAAAGCACGAGGTCGGCAAAAAAGCCTTCCGCCACCAGACCGCGTTCTCGTAACCCGAGTCTTCCGGCGGGCAGCCCGCAGCTCCGGCGCACCGCCTCCTCGATCGATAAGACTTTCGCTTCGCGCACGTAGTATTTGAAGACGCGTGGAAACGTGCCGAAGGCCCGCGGATGCGGCTTGCCGCGAGCCGTCACGCCTTCGAGCGCACGCACGCTTGCGTCGCTTCCGATGCATGTCTCTCGATAACCCATCACCGTCCGCAGATCGTCTTCGCACATGGTGAAGTAGATCGCCGCGACGTCAAGCGCTTCGTCGCGCAGCAAGCCGACCGCAGTTTCCGCCGGCGGCATGCCTCGTTCGGCGGCGATCGCGTCAACGGTCATCCCTTCGAAACGGCGGTTCGCATCCGAGCCGACCGACGCGATGAGCACCTCGTGCCAGCGTTCGCGATATTCGGCGTCGACGCGCCGCGTGGTAAGCGAGAAGTAGAACGGATCGGCAAGCCGGTCGGCGATCTCGCGACGCGTGCCGACGTTCACATCCGCCGGGAGGATGACGTCGAGTCCGGTGGAGGACGCTTTGTACGGATATTGATCCAGCACGACGTCGAGACCGAAGCCGCGCGCCTTCTCGACCTTCGCGAGCGTGTCGTGCACCTTACCCCAGTTGCGCTTCCCCGACGCTTTATGATGCGAGAGCTGCACCGCGACATCGGTTCGCATGCCCACATCGAGCGCTTCGTCGACGGCTTCGACGAGCCGGTCGCCCTCGCTGCGGATGTGCGATGCATAGAGCGGCGATCCGCCCTTTGCGGCAGCGGTTGCGAGCGCTGCGAGTTCGGCGATGTCGGCGAAGCTGCCGGGTTGATAGATCAAACCCGACGACACGCCGATCGCGCCGCGTTCGCACGCCGCGCGGACGAGCTCGCACTGCTGGTCGAGGGCTTCTTTCGTGAGTGGTCCGGGCAGCACACCGCCCACCGCGGACCGCGAATTTCCAAGCCCCACGAGACACGCGAAATTCATCGCCGGCGGCGCGGCTTCGAGCGCGTCCAAGAAACCGCCGAGGTCTTCCGATGTCGTTTCGATATTGAAATGCGACCGAAGCTCCGATCGGCGTTCTAGAAGTGTGGCCGGCGAGAAAGGCCCAGGTGACATCCCGCAATTGCCGCCGATCTCAAGGGTCACGCCCTGCATGATCTTGCTGTCCGCCGTCGGCAATGCGAAGAGCGCTTCGTCGGAGTGACCGTGCATGTCGATGAAGCCTGGCGACAACGCCAATCCGCGACAGTCGATGCGTTGCACGGCATCGCGGCCCACGCAGTCGCCGACGCGCGCGATTCTATCGCCGACGAGCGCGACATCGGTGGTGAAAATTGGACCACCCGTCCCATCAAGGACGAGAGCTTGTTCAAAGATGACGTCGAGCACGCTTTCAGTCTTCATATCTCGCGCGTGTGCCGCCTTGCGGAAACCGGCGTCTTGTTGTTTAGCATGCGAACAACCGGGTAAAAGACCCCCGGCAGCGCTTGGGTGGTGCCCGAGTGCCGCTTTGCACGTCGCCGCAGATCACGGGGTTAATCGTGAGCATGATCCAAAAAACACGAGAGGTCAACGGAGACATGACGGTCCGCGAGGCAGGGAAGAAAGGCGGCGACGCGGTCCGCGATAAGTACGGTCCGACGTTCTACGAAGAGATCGGCCGCAAGGGCGGCGAGAAGACGAAGGAGCGGCACGGCCCGGAATTCTACGAGAACATCGGCCAAAAGGGCGGTAACGCCGTCAAGGACAAGTACGGCCAAGGTTTTTACGAAGAGATCGGCCATAAGGGCGGTCAAAAAGTCAAACGCCTTATCGAAGAGGCTAAGCGCGCCGAACGCTAGGGGGCTTTTAAGTTTACATGACGCCGCACGCCCTCACGGATCATGCGCATCTCAAAGCGCATGATCCGCATGATATGATCGGCGCGATTTTAGGATTGCCGGAGCAGTTCGCGGAAGCAAAGCGCGTCGCGCTTGCAGCAGACTTGGGCGCGCTCAAAGGCAAACGTTTCGGATCGGTCGTCATCGCCGGGCTTGGCGGCTCCGCCATCGGCGGCGATCTGCTGCGCGCGGTGTTCGAACCGGTCTTGAAGTGTCCGGTGGTCGTGGTTCGCGATTACGACCTTCCGGGATTTGTCGGACCCGACACGCTTGTCGTCGCGTCGAGCAATTCCGGCAATACCGAAGAGACGTTGAGCGCGTACGGACAAGCGCGCAAGGCCGGTGCCTCGATCCTCGCGGCGACGACCGGCGGCAAACTCGACTCACTCACCGAGGCCGACGGCGTGCCATGCATCGCGTTGCCGGTCACAGGGCTTCAGCCGCGCGCGGCCGTCGGCTATTCGTTTGTGCCGCTCGTCGTCGCATTTTCGCGCGTCGGTCTGCTCCCGGACTCGGTGCTGGGCGACATCGACGAAGCGGTCACCGTGCTTGGGACCGTTCGCACCGAATGCGGCCCCGACATTCCGGTCGAGAGCAACCTCGCGAAGTGTCTTGCTAACGCGTGGCTCGGCAAAATCCCCTTCATCTACGGATCGCAAGGCGAGCGCGGCGTCGTCGCATACCGCTGGAAGACGCAGATCTCGGAGAACGCCAAAGCGCTTGCCGTTGCGAACGTCTTCCCCGAACTCAATCATAACGAGACCGTGGGGTGGAGCGGCACGCACGGCCAAGCCGAAGTCGAGAAGCATCTCACGGTCACGCTGCTGCGCGATTCAACCGAGCCGTCGCATATCGTCCGGCGCGTTGAGCTCACCAAAGAATTGCTCGCCGATCGTCACGTGCATATCGACGAGGTATGGGCCAAAGGTAAGAGCGCGCTCGCGCGCATGTTCTCGCTCGTCTACGTGGGCGATTTCGCGTCGTGCTACCTCGCGCTCGCCTACGGCGAGGATCCCACCCCTGTCGCCGCCATCGACTGGCTGAAAAAACAACTCGCGAAAATCTAACGGGTAACGTCTAACGTGGGCGACCCACCGAACAATAGTCCGCAAGAGGACAAACGTCGGCTAGAGGGTCGCGCCAATCTAATGGCGGCAATTGTCAGCTTAAACGTTCTCATGATGCTCTTGTGGGCTTTCGCGGGCATAGTCGTTATCTTGCTTCTAATTGCTATTGCGCTCTACGGCCGATAAAGTTCCAGCGGACGGACAGCGGCCGTTATCTACGGCACCAAGCCTCCGCCCAACACGGCGGACCATAAAGGTCCGCCCCACACGGCGGACCATAAAGGTCCGCCCAACATTGATTTGTCATGAGTGGACCTTGACCGTGGAGGAGCCGGTACGGATCGAGCCATCGTGGAAATCCACGCTGACATCGTTGCCGACGAAGTGCGCTTTCTTGTACGCGATCGTGACTGCGCCGGGGCACGTCAACGTCTGCAGCGGCTGATTCCAGTTCACGTTGTCCGCGCGGATGTCGCGCGGCTGGGCACCGGAGAGCGCCCAGACATGGACGTTGCCCGTGGCCGAGTAGTTCTGCGAGCGCGCGTCGAGTGTGACGGAGTCCGCGCTCAAGCGATATGCCGGCTTGCCTTTCTCGTAGTACGTCGCGTTGTGGACGCCGACGTACGTCGTCTGTCCGCCGTCCGTGGACGTCTGCGCCGAATCCGCGCCGAACTTCCAGCCGAGCTTTGTGCCGCGCTGTCCCTGCACTTGCAGCGACTGCATCGCGACTTGATTGCCGCCGCTGACCGGCGGCAACGTCGGCGCGAGTATTGCGCTGACGAAAAGATAGACGTATGCGACGGCCCCGAGTGCGATCGCTGTATACAGCCAGGTCCGCCACGTCGGGCGAAAACGACCCGCGCGCACGTTCACGCCGGCCCGCGTGCCGAGCGCCATCCCGTCGCCCGTACCCGCGCCGGCAGTAGGCCGATGAGCAAAGCAGCGGCAGCGAGCAACACGAGCCAGAGCGCCCCGAAGCGGTCGTACGGCGTCTCGACCGGCGCGCCGATCGGGGCGACGAGAGAGCCGGCGACGTCGAGCGGCAGCTGCGCTACGATTCGGCCACTCGGATCGATGATCCCTGAGATTCCTGTCGCGGCGGCGCGGACAACCCAACGGCCCGTCTGCACCGCGTCGACTACCGCCATATCGAAGTGCTGATAGGGACCGGCGGTGTCGCCCCACCACGCGTCGTCGGTGACGATGATGAGCGTCGACGCGCCGGCGTTCGCGGTAGCACGCGTGTACGGCGCAAATCCGGATTCGTAGCAGACGAGCAATCCGGCGGACATGCCGCTAGCCGAGAGCAAATGCGGTCCGGGTCCAGGGAAGAAATCCGATGCCTGATCCATGAGCGGCAAGTGCCGCAGCACGCGATCGAACGGCAAGTATTCGGCGAACGGCACGAGGATATGCTTGTCGTACACGCCGGCGAGTTTGCCGGCCGGCGTGAGATCCAAAACGGCGTTGTGATAGCCGCGCGGTGTCAGCTTATCGAGCGTGCCGGCAAGAATGTAGACGTGCGTGGACGCCGCATCTTGCTGCAGATCGTGGAGCAGCCACGGCTCTTGCAGAGGATACGCCGTGACGACCGTCTCCGGCCAAACGACGACGCGCGCGCGGCTTGCTGCGGCCTTACGGGTGAGCGACGTGTACAGTTCAAGCGTGTGAGCGAAGATCTCCGGACTCCACTTCACGCGCTGCGAGATGTTGCCTTGGGCGATACCGACGCGCAACTTCGCCGGCGGCAGCACGATGTGCGAACGCTGTGCATCGCCGAGTACCGTGAGCAACACGAGCACGCCGAGCGCGCAAGCACCCGCGCGTCGACCAGTGTCCGTGCCCCACAGAAGACCTGTCACCGAAGCATTGACGAGCGCAAAGATCGCGGTCAGGCCATACACGCCCGCGTATGCCGCAAGCGGCAGCAGCCACGGCAGATGCGCGCCGACAAAACCCAGCGAGCCAAACGGCACGCCCATCGTGCCGCGCGTCCGCACGAAGTCCACGAGCAACCAGGCGGCGGCTGCGGCGAACACCGCCGCCGCGCCGAAACCGCGGCGAGACATCAGAGAGATCAGCGCGGCCACAGCCGCAAATGAGAATCCTTGCCATGCGGCCATGAGCACAAGTGCGAGAAGCTTCCAAGCGCCGATATAGTCGCCGAGCGAATTTGGAACCCAATCCATCGTGATGCCGAAGTAGATCGCACCGGAGAGCCAACCCCACCAGAACGCGGACAGCAAGGGCGCTCTGGACCACAGCCAGAACATCGGCGCGGCCGCGACGAACGCGAACGGCCACCAATTCGTTTTCGGAAAAGCACACGCAAGCGCGATCGGCGCGAGAAGCGCGATCGCGATCTTCAGCGTCGCCGGCAAGGATTCGGGATTGACTCTACTCACGAGCATAACTCGCAAGTGGCGCTTCGCGGCCGCCGCTCTGGCCATCGCCGTGGCGGCCGTCGCCGCATGCGGCCGCGGCCCGGTCTTTCCGCCGACCGTCTCGGGCCCGCCCGTCGGCTCGATCACGTTCAAGTTCTACGTCGACTTGACCAACGGCAGCATCGCCCCGAGTGACGGCGCGTATATCATCGGGCTGAACATCAATCAGGGGCCGAACAACGTGTACGGATCGCCGGAACAACCCGGCTATCCCACCTTTGCCGAGGCGCAAGGGCTGACGTACGCGCACTGGGATCAAGAACTCTACTACGGCACGTGCCCGTTTGGGCAAAACGCAAACGGTTTCTGCAATCCGACGTTGCCGGCGAATCAATTCTTGTACGCGTTCAAAGCCTTCACCGGCGGCGGCTCCAACACCGTGAAGTGGTTGACGATCACGCAGAATCCGCCGAACTCGTATCTCTTCTTTCCGAACAACAGCTTCTCGAACGGATCCGGCAACGCGATGCAGATCACGATTCCGATCACGGCGCTGAACTTGCGCCCATCGCCCACGCCGATCCCCGGTTCGTCCGCGTCGCCCACGCCCGCGCCCACACCCGACAATCTCTATGTCCAGTTCTTCACCGTCGATACCAACGGCGTTCCTCAAGACCAGATGTCGTGCGGATTGAATTCCCAAGACACGATTCCGAACATCAGCCTGTCCGTCCGCAAGTCCTATACGTTTCTGGCCTGCGCCAACAAACCCGGCGGCGGTCCCTCCGATCAAAACTTGTATATCTACGGCGGCGAAATCGACGTCTTTCCGCTGCCGGGCGCTTCCTCGTCGCCATCCCCAGCACCGTCGCCGTCGCCGTCTGCTTAAGCGGCACCGCTGCACCGGTATCATTGCCCGAAGCTCTGGTTGATGATCGGGCCGCTGTTGTTGATGCCGAAGTTCACCGCCTGATTCGGGAAGGCGAGCAAGTTCAGCGAGAAGTCCACTTCCTTCAACGCCTGCCGATACGCCACGCGGATCTGATAGCAATCCTCGACGGTATGCGTCAGGAAATAAGACTGGTTTTGCAGGCCGTGTAATTTGAAGTCGTAATCGCCTTGGAATTCCAAGTAATCGTTCTTGCCGATGGGCGTAGCAAGCGAGATGTTCGTCGGCCCGTAACCCGGACGTTGCACGCCGGCGACGCCGTTCGGATCGTACGTGGTCCCTAAGCTCACGCTCGTCACCGGTGTGGGCTGCCATAAGAACTGATACGAGACCGGGCTGAGCAGCTTCTGATGGAAGTCGTAGTTGGTCGACGCGCTGAAACGATACGTGCTGCCGCTGTAGACGTTAAGCACCTCGCCGAGCTGGTCCTGACCCGACGCCGAATCGAACGACGGCATCGGCGTGTAGCCGCGCACGCTCAGCTCATCGTAGGAGAGCGTGTTGTCCGCATGCGAGCCGAAAAGCGTGCGCAATTCCACCGACTCGCCGATCGTGCCCAAGAGATCGCCTGTTCCGTACATGTCTTGGCGGATCGTTCCCGTCGCCGTGATGTCGGAATTCGGACCGAGCGGGAAGAAAGCGCTGCCGATCTGCGACGAGATGTCCAAACGCGACGTCTTGATGCCCGTCGGCCGGTAATCGAACTGGTCGTTGTAGATGCCGTCCGTCACGGTGACGGTGAGCGGCAGACGCAACGACGAGATCTGAAACGGCCGCGAGCGCAACGTCAGCTCCGGCACTTTCTGAAATCCTTGCGTGTCCGCAACCGTGCCCGGGATCGGCGTCGCGCCGGCGGTCGGCGCCGGCTGCGGGTCCGTGATCTGCTCGCCGTGCGACGTGTCGATCACGAGATCGCCGTCGAAAAGAGGCGCCGTGAAATGCGTGTCGGCGGTGAAGTTGACCTGGCGCGAGTACGAGCCGGGATTCGTATTGCCTTGAAACTGCAGGCCGATCGATTGGCTGAACGTCGGCGTGAAGTTGATGATGTGGTTGACGCTCGCGCCGAGACTGCTCGACGATCCGGTGGTTGAGACGTTGCCCACGTACGACGTCGTGCTTCTCGCTCCCGAGTGCGTCAAGTTGATGCCCGCGGTCGTGGTGGATGGGATACTCGATGCCACGACGCTCTGACCGCTGTAACTCAACTGCAGCGATCCGCTCACGTGATGTCCGAGCAATTGATCGACGTTGAGCGTGACCTGCTCCGACGACTTCTGGCCGGTCAGGCTGCGCTGGTACGCGTTGTTCTGCAGTGTATAGAAACTCGCGTAGCCGCTGCCCTTGCCGTCTTGTCGGGCGAAGTACACGTCCATTCCCAGACCAACGCCGACTTTTTGGAAATAGTCGACGTGATAGGTGCCGTAATAGTATGGGCTGCGATAGAAGCTGATGTACGTGCGCGCGAACACGCCTTCGGTCGCGTTATAGCCGAGGCGCGGCGCGATCACCGACTCCCGGTGCGCGGCGACCGCGGAGAGCGGCAGCACCACGATCCCGAGCGCCGCCACCAAAAAATTCCCGAGATAGAGCGCCGAGCTGTGCGCGACCACGCGATCGCCCGGATGGATGTCGATCTCTTTGCCCGAGATGTGGTAGGCGACGTGATCGAGCGAGCAGGTCGTGACCCAGCCGTGATGCAGCACCGAGCTGCCGTTCGCGGCCACGTCGAGTTCCTTGCCTTTGAAGTAGACGTAGCCTTGTATTGGCGCGCCTTGAAATGTGACGGCTGACGTCTGGCCGGCGACGTCGTAGAGCGCGATCGTGCTCTTGACCGTGTCGAAAGCAAGTGACGACGCGGTTGCCGTATCGCCGTCGGCGCCGACGAAATGCACGTGCCCGGTCATGCGCACGATCTTATCGCTTGCGGTATACACCGCCTGATCGCCGCTGATGTCCACGCTGTTCGTCGTGAGATGCACGTGGCCGTCGGCGGTCATGTCGCTCTTGAGGCTACCCACGACACGGTCTGCCGTTATCAGGACGACGTCGGGGGGCAGAGGCGTGGCGCCCGGTGATGCGTTCGGCGAAACGGCGAATGTTTGCGACGGTTGCGGCCCGGACTCGGGCGCGTTGCCGGTGGTCGGATATTCATCGCTGTTCGGCGCGGTGGTCGCAAAAACGGGAGGCGGCGGAGACGGCGACACCGCGGGCGTCGGAGAATTTCCTGAAGGGGCCGACGCTAGTCGGCCCGACAAAGCGGTTGTCGGGGAACTTCCTGAAGGGGCCGACGCTAGTCGGCCCGGCACGGCGGCTGTCGGGGAACTTCCTGAAGGGGCCGACGCTAGTCGGCCCGACAAAGCGGGCGTCTGGGAACTTGCTGAAGGGGCCGACGCTAGTCGGCCCGGTCCTTGATGGTCGGCCGACGAAAGCGTTTGGGCAAGCGTTGCTTGCCCTACTACCGGGCCCATCGCAAGCATGAAGCAGAGCGCCAACGCAAATGTCTTGCTGGCACCGTGCGCGATCCGGCGCAGCGTGCGTCGACGAGTCAAGAATTCGACCCTATGCCTGGGCGGCGCGCATCAGCGCCTATCTCGGAACAGCAGCGTGACCCCCACTCCGGCCATGATCGCATTCGGCAACCAGGATCCGACGAAGACCGGAACCGCTCCGTTCTTGCCAAGCGCACCGCCGATCGCCATCGCGGCATAGTACAGAATCACCGCCGCGACCGCGATCAGCGCGCCGACGCCGCGCCCGTAGCGGCCGAACATCGTCGACAGCGGCAGCGCGATGAGGATGCTGATCAAGCACGCGATCGGCATCGCGTATTTCTGCGCGAGGATCATCTCTTGGTTGCGGGTGTCCTCGCCGCTGGCCTTGAGATTCTTGATCTCATTCCGCAACTGGTTCGAGTTCTCCGCGAACGGCGAGAATGCGCCGTCGTAGAGCACGCTCGGATCGCCAAGCGGAAACTGCATCGTCTTGAACTTGCTCTGCGATGCGACGAATCCGTCGGCGCCGTACTTCGTGTAGATGCCATCTTGCAGCACGATATTGCCGTCGACCTGCTTGCCGGTCTCGGCTTGCATCGAGTCGGGGTTGGGGCTCGTGCCGATCGTCTCGATGACGACGTTGTGCATGACACCGGTGCCCGAGTCGATCGAGCCGACGTAGATCATGTGCTGGCCGTCCGGCGTGCGGATGAATTGATCCGGTTCGATGATCGGCTGCGTCGAGTGGTACATGATCTGGCGGAACGTGTCTTCGGCGTGCCGGTCGGCGTATGGCGCAAGCGACTCGTTGATGCCGAACGATGCGATCGAAAGCACGAGGCCGAGCACGTAGCACGGTAGCGCGATGCGATGCACGCTGATGCCGCTCGTGCGCATCGCCGTGACTTCGTTATCCCCGGCGAGCCTGCCGAAGCCGAGCAGAACAGCGCACAGCGTTGCGAACGGAAACGCGAGATAGAACAGCGCCGGCAGCTGGAGCACGAGATAGCGCATGACGAGCAGCGTCGGCGCGCCTTTGTTGATGACGTAGTCGGCAGCGAGGAAAAACTGGTTGATGAGCAGCAGCGGCGTGATGACCGCAAGCGCGATGAAGAACGGTCCGAGCATCTCCGCCACGAGATAGCGATCGAGGATGGAGATTCGGCTGAGAAAACCCAATCCGCCGCGCGGCTGCTCGGGCGAACGGTAGCCATGGCCGGCCGAGAGCCAGTCAAGGCGCTCGCCGGGTTCGGCGGCGTCCACTTCCACCGGTTGGCGCAAGGCGCGCATCTCGCCTCGAGATGGCGCGAGCGCGAGAAAGCGTGAAGTCACGCGGGCCACTTCCTATGTGGTTACCGGAGCGCCCGCGACGATCCGATAGCCTCGCGATACAACTCTGTTACGTTTTGAACGTAGCTCTGCGTTTCGGCATACGGCGGAATGCCACCGTACTTGTCCACCGCCCCCGGTCCAGCGTTATACGCTGCGAGCGCGAAGCTCAGATCACCGTGATAGCGCGCGAGAAGATCGTGCAAATACGCGCATCCGCCGGCCACGTTCTCCGAAGGATCGAACGCATCGCCGACGCCGTACGTCTGCGCGGTGCCCGGCATCAGCTGCATGAGGCCCATCGCGCCCGCATCAGAGACCGCCGAGGGATCGCCGCCGGATTCGACGGCGATGACGGCGCGAACGAGCGCCGGTGCCAAACGATACGTCTTCGCGTTGAGATTGATGAGTTGGGTGAGCGCAGGCCCGGGCATGGCATGCGGTCCGCCGCCATCGGGAAATAACCCATAACCGCTGCAGCCAGCAAGACACGAGGCGCTAGCGAGAGTTATCGCAACGATCGCACGGCGCAGCGCGCGCCCGTTCAAATGCATCCGCCATCCTCGAAGCCGGCGAGTTCCGCCGGCCACGTCCAGGAGTTTCTACCCTATGAATACGTATCGGCTAAAGAGGGGTTTCTCGCCATGGCCGGGGCCGCCTGCGGACGTGCGAAAGCGCCCGTCCGTTCTCACGGCCGGCTAATGAAATCGTGACGGGAACTACGTCATATCAAGCGCGGGTACGGCGGGGCGAAACCTTCTTATAGCAATCGGCGCAGTAGACGGGCTTGTCCGGCCTCGGCGAAAACGGCACCTGCGCCGCCCCTCCGCACTCCGAGCAGACCGCATCATAGAGCGTGCGTTCCGCTCCTTGAGCTCCTTCACTGCGGCCGCGCTTACGCGCTTGGCGGCAGGTCGGGCAACGCGTGGGCTCGTGTTCAAAGCCTTTTTGCGCGTAGAACTCCTGCTCGCCCACGGTGAAAACGAAGTCGGCGGAGCAATCGCGACAGTTGATCGTACGGTCCTGCAGTGCCAAAGCTCGAGATCCTCAGGGTTTTCACCAATCGAAAATAGAAAACAGGCCTGCAGCCATGGTGAACGTGGCCGCATCCGCAAAATGACTCTAACACTTCCACCATGAAAAAGCAAACGAGTCGTCGCTCCTCTGCACGCTCGTTCTAAGGAAGGTCTCGCCGCCATGTTGACCGCTCGCGCCTCATTCGTCGCTCTGATATCTGCGTGTATCGCAGCCGCTGCGTTATCCAGCGCTGCGCTCGCCGCGGCACCGGCCACCGGTATGTCGGCGCCGTCATTCGCGTTGCCGCTTGTGGGCGGCGGGAGCGTCGATCTCGCCCGGCTCCGCGGACACGTCGTCGTCGTGAATTTCTTCGCGACGTGGTGCCCGCCGTGCCGCGCCGAGACGCCGGATCTTATCGCGGCCGAGAAGCACTACGGTCCGCAAGGCGTGATCTTCCTCGGGGTCGACGATCGCGAAAGCGCGCAACTCGTCTCGGTGTGGGCGAAGAGCAACGGCGTGCATTATCGCCTCGCGCTCGACGGCGACGGAAAGATCGAAGAGAACTACGATGTGCGCGCGATCCCCACGACCTACGTGCTGGACCGCAACGGCGTCATCCGCTATCGGCAAGTCGATCAACTCGATTCTCCCACGATGACGCTTGCGCTCAACTCCGTCGTCGCGGGCCAGCCGGTGCCGGACTCGAAGACCGCAACCGCATTCTACACGACGACTTCCTCTGCGACCGCCATGGTCAACGCGTCGGTTCAGGCCGGCAAATTCGACGATGCGATCGCAAGCGGCAAGGCCGCCAACGATAAGCTCGACAAGCTTTCGAACGCCGATGATTCGGCGACCATCGACTACTTCAAGAGCACGCAATTGCGCGACGCGCTGAGCCTTGCGCTCGCCGACGCCTATGCAGGCCGCGCCGCCGCCACGAATCCGCCCGATCCGAACTTGAAGAAAGACTCGGCTCAGGCAGCGGATCTGCGCGGTCAGGCGTATACGGATCAGGAACGATATGCGGACGCGCTGCAGCAATTCGACCTCGAGATCTCGCTGGCGCCCGACGTCGTAGACGGCTATGCAAACGCCTATCTGCCGGCCTACAATCTGAAGCAATATTCGCGGGCGGTCGGCTACGCGCAGTCCGCGGCCAACATCGCGCCGGATGATCCGGAAAACTGGCTCACGCTCGCATCCGCGAACAATGGCGCGAAGAACTATCCGGCAGCGCTCACTGCGGAGAGCAAGGCGCTGACGATCGCAGCGACGGCGTACGCCGCGAATCCCACGAAGAAGGATCTGGCATACGAACTCGGCCGCGTCTGGCTGAAGACGGGCCGCACGTATCTCCTCGCGGGGAACGTGAGCGCAGCGCGGGCTGTCCTGCAGGTCGCCACCAGCACGGCGCCCGGCACGATCGTCGCGCAACAGGCCGAGGAACAGTATGTCGCGTTAAATCCGGTGCCGTGGCGCATGGCCGTGAGCGGAAGTTCGTCCACGACTTCGACCGCAACCGTGCCCGCCAAACTCTACGTCATGATCCATAATCCGTCCGCCGAGTCGCGCACGGTGCATCTGGCTGCGCTCGGCCTGCCGGCACACTGGCTGCTCTCGTTCTGCTACCAGAAGGTCTGCGACCCGTTCAAGAGCGCCGTCACGCTGGCGCCGGGCGCTTCGCAGCGGATCGAACTGCAGATGGTGCCGCTAGCCGGCGCCGGCGGCTCGTGGACGATGAGCGTGACGACCCAGGGGTCGACCGCGAGCGTCCATGTGAGCGCGAAAACCACTCGCGCCGCGGTGACCGTCACCGCCTCCTGATGTAGGGCGGACCTTTAAGGTCCGCCTCTCTCGATCGCGCCAACGTAGGGCGGACCTTTAAGGTCCGCCCCGTTTTCTTGTGGCCGAACTAGCCCGCCGGCCTGGCGGACCATAAAGGTCCGCCCTACATGCGTCCCCGCATCGAACGGGTGTGCTGTCCCTCTTTTCGCTTGCCTTCCGGCCGATAGATGGGGTATAGTGGTAAAAAATGGCTCGATGTGGGGCTTGGTGGCGCATCCATGAGCGGACTCCCGAAATTCACGGGGCGGTTCGAGCATACCCTCGACGACAAGGGTCGCTTGACCATTCCGGCGCGGTTTCGGGCCCGGCTCGGCGATCACTTCGTCTTGACGATAGCGCCGCCCGAACCATGTCTTGCCATGTATCCGGAGTCTGCTTGGTCTGAGTTCTGCGCGAAGCTCGAGGCCGCTGCGCGCAAAGACGACCAGTATCGGAGTTTCGTGCGGCATCTCTTCGCTCACACCGAGGAAGTGTCGCTCGACTCGCAAGGACGCCTGATCGTGCCCGCTCCGCTTCGCGAGTACGGAAAGGTGGAGCGCGACGTGATCCTGGTCGGCGCACTGACGCGGATCGAGCTTTGGCCGGCAGAGGGCTGGAAGGCGGCGAGCAAACCGCCGGACGGCATGGCCAAATTGATGACGGAGCTTGGCCTCTACTGATCACGCATCCGTCATGCTCGAGGAGAGCATGGCGATGCTGCTGCCGGCCGGAGAAAGCCGGCGACCGGTGTTCGTCGACGCCACGTTCGGCGGCGGCGGGCACACTGAAGCGCTGCTACAGCGGTCGCGCGAGTGCCGCGTGATCGCGCTCGATGCCGATCCGGCGGCGGTAGAGCGAGCGAGAGAACTCGAGAAGAGATTTCCAGGGCGCCTGGATGCGGTGCATGCGAACTTCGGCCGGCTCGGCGATGTTCTCGACGAGCAGGCGGTACGGCAAGCGGACGGGATAATGTACGATCTCGGACTCTCTTCGATGCAGCTGGCTGATGAAAGCCGCGGATTTTCTTTTGCCGGAACCGAGCCGCTCGACATGCGGCTCGATAGCGCATCGAACGGCAAGACCGCCGCACAGATCGTGAACTCGATGCCCGAGCCGGAACTCGCCGATCTCATCTTCCAATACGGCGACGAACGCCATGCGCGGCGCATCGCGCGCCACATCGTGCGGCGCCGTGAGCGTTCGCCGTTACGCACGACGTCCGATCTCGTCGCCGCCATTCTCTCGGCGCAACCGCGAGACGCGAGTCGCGAACGGCGCCGCGTGCACCCGGCGACGCGCACCTTTCAAGCGCTGCGCATCGCCGTCAACGATGAGCTCGGCAATCTCGAGCGCAGCCTCGATGCAGCCGCAACGCGCGTCCGGGCCGGCGGCCGCATCGTCGTCATCAGTTTTCATTCAGGCGAAGATCGCATCGTGAAATCGAAGTTTCGCGCATGGCACAAAGCCGGCCGCTGCGAGCTGCTGACGCGTAAACCGCTCAGCCCCGACCAAAAGGAGCTTGCCGAAAATCCGCGGTCGCGCAGTGCAAAACTGCGCGCTGCGAGCATGATCGGCGATGCGCAGGAGGCGCAGACGATATGAGCATGACGGCTCGGGCATACGCGCAGCCCAAGGAATCGCCCGCAGCGCCTGCGCCGCGCCGCAGAGCACGCCGCAGTGCCAGTCGCGCCGTGCCATCGACGCTGCGCACGAGCGTGCTCGTGGGCGTGCCGCTCGCGCTGATCATCGCGTACGTGGGATTGACCGCGCAGCTCGCTGCGCAAACGTATAGATTATCCACCGATCGCGCGCAAGAAGCCAAACTCATGCTGGCCAACAACGAGCTACGCGCGCAAGTCGGCCAGCTTGAGAGCCTCGGCCGGCTCGAAGCTGCGGCGGCCAAACTGCACATGACGGTTCCGAATTCCGTCTCCGTCCTCATGATGCCGGGCGCGCCGAGACCGGAGCCGCAGAACACAGCGCTTGCCTTCGTAGCGCGTCTCTTGCACGTCAGGTGAAGGAAAAGGAACGCCGCCGTCTCCGCACGCGCGCGAGCGTTCTATTCTGGCTCATCCTCCTCGTGGCCGGGCTGCTCGGCGCGCGGCTGTACAAAGTGCAGATCAACGAGAGCGCGGCGCTCGCGGCAGATGCCGGCGATCAGCAACGGTCCACCTTCCCGATCAGCGGACGGCGCGGCGATGTCGTCGATCGCTTCGGCGTCGCGTTTGCCACGAGTCTGCCGGCGAGCGCGATCTACGCGCAGCCGGCCCAAGTCAAGAACGCCGATCACGCGGCCAGGCTGCTCGCCCCGCTGCTCGGCTATTCCGTGACCGATATTGAGTCGGTGCTGCACGAGAACGCTTCTTATATCTACATCGCGCGCAACGTGCCGCAGTCCGTTGCCGATCGCGTAGACCGGTTAGGATTGGCGGGCATCGGGCGGTCCGACGAAGCGCTTGGATTGCGCGTCGAACCGCAAGGCCGCGTGGGAAGCACGCTCGTCGGCTTTACCGGCGTGGACAGCCAAGGTCTCGCGGGTGTCGAAGTCGCGTTCAACGACGTGCTCGAAGGCAAAGCCGGCCAAGTCATGGAGGCGACCGACAACAACGGCCGGCCGATCCCGTTCGGTGCGCGCGTCGTCCAGCCGGCGGTCGTCGGCGATACGGTCGTTTTGACGATCGATCGTATGCTCGAGTACGAAGCCGAGGAGATCTTGCGCGCGACAGCCGAGCGCTATCACGCCGCCGACGGGTCAGCGATCATCATGCGCGCGCAGACCGGTGAGATTCTCGCGCTCGCCAACTATCCGAACTTCGATCCCAACCGTTTTGCGAATTCGCCGCCGTCCACGTGGCGCGACCGAGCGATCACCGATCCGTTCGAACCGGGCTCGACCTTCAAAGCCATCACTGCCGCCGCGGCGCTCGACAGCGGCAAGATGACGGTGGATGACACGTTCCCCGCGCGCGACGAGATCGAAGTCGGCAATCGGATCATCCACAACGCCGACGACGGCATGATGGCGTCGGGCCACCGCTACGAGACGATCGACGACATCGTGACGTTCTCGCATAACGTCGGCGCCGCGCAGATCGCGATGCGCGTCGGTCCGCAGACGATGTATTCGTACATCAAGAAGTTCGGGTTGGACGATCCGACGGGCGTCGATCTCCCCGGCGAAAGCGGCGGCATTCTCGGGTCGCCGGAAGACTGGTATGGCTCGCGGCTCGCAACGATCGGCTTCGGACAAGGCGTCTCGGTGACGGCGCTACAGATGGCGACGGCGTATGCCGCGATCGCAAACGGCGGCGTGCTGATGAAGCCGCTCATCGTGCATGCGATCGTCGGACCCGATGGCCGGATCGTGAAGTCGTTCAGCCCGCAGGTAGTCCGGCGCGTGATCAAGCCAGAGACATCGGCTGCGCTGATGACGATCTTGCGCGACGTGGTACGGCGCGGCACCGCCACCGCCGCGAAGATGCCCGGCTACGAACTTGCCGGCAAGACCGGTACTGCCCAGATGGTGATCGACGGTTCGTACGTTCCCGGCGCCTACACCGCGTCGTTCGCCGGCATCATTCCGGCCGACAAACCGGAATACGTCATCTTTGTGAAACTCGATCGGCCGCAGGGCGAATACTATGGAAGCATCGTGGCGCTTCCCGCGTTCCGCGACCTTGCTGGGCGCGTGTTCTGGCGCGAGAGCGTCGTGCCGCGCGGCGACCTCGGCACCATCACGGATCCCGAACGCGCGGGCGGTCAGGCGGTCGGCGAACCCGGCCTGCTAGGGAACAACGGAAGGCAGCAGTAAATGGCTCCGGTGATGCCGGTGCCGTTGCGGCAACTGCTTTCCGGAGTGGACGGCGTCCGGATCCGCGGCAAAGCCGAGATTCCCATCTCTTCGATCTCCGTCGATTCCCGGCGCATCGAACCCGGCGCGCTCTTTGTCTGCTTGCAAGGCGCGCACTCCGACGGGCATGCGCACGCCGCGCAAGCTGTCGCCGCCGGCGCGAGCGCCGTCCTCGCGATGACTGAAGGGCCCAACAGCCCAGAAGGGGCCGACGCTAGTCGGCCCACCATTGCGATCGCTTCGGACATCCCGATCGCGTTCGTTCCGGACACACTCGCCGCGCTCTCCTCGGTAGCGGCCGAATTGTACGGTCACCCTTCGGACGACCTCACCGTCATCGGCGTCACCGGCACAAACGGTAAGACGACGACCACGCGTTTTCTCGAAGCGATCATGGCCGCGGCGGGCACTCCGTTCGGTCTCATCGGCACGCTCGGCGCGCGCCTGATGGGCGCGTTTGAGACCTCACTGGCCAACACGACGCCGTACGCGCACGAGTTACAGCGCTTGCTCGCTGCGTTTCGCGACTCCGGCGCGCGCGGCGCGATCATGGAAGTGTCGAGCCATGCGCTCGTGCAGCATCGCGTGGACGATGTCGATTTCGATGTCGCCGTGCTGACCAACATCACGCAAGATCATCTCGATTTCCACAAGACTTTTGATGCGTATAGAGCGGCAAAAGCGCGTCTCTTCGAGGGCGTGACTCGAGGCGGTCGAAAAAGCCCCGGTGTGCGCGTCATCAACCTCGATGATCCCGAAGGCCGTCGGCTCGCGATGACCAGCGGCCGCACCTTGACCTACGCCGTGGAAAACACCGATGCGGTGCTAACCGCGACGGACATCGCGATCGAGCGCGACGGCTCGACGTTTTCCGTTCCCTCTCTGCGGCCGGCCCCGTTTTCTGTTCGTCTGCCCGGCCCGTTCAATGTCGCCAATGCGCTGGCGGCAATCGCCACCGCCTGCGCTTTGGATGTCGACGTCGAGGCCATCGCCGACGGCATCGAAAGCGTGACCGACGTGCCGGGGCGCATGTCGCGCGTCGACGCCCGCGAGCTCGGCGTCTACGTGGACTACGCCCACACGCCGGACGCGCTGCGCAACGTGCTGACCGCGGCGCGGGCGCTTACGAATGGGCAACTCATCTGCGTCTTCGGCTGCGGCGGCGATCGCGACGCTGCGAAGCGGCCGCTCATGGGTGCGATCGCTCGCGAGCTGTCGGATCGCGTCATCGTGACCGACGACAATCCGCGCAGCGAAGACCCATCTTTGATTCGAGAAGCGATCGTCGCCGGCATGCGCGACATCCGCGGCGGAGAGTTCGAGGTGATTGCCGATCGGGCCGCGGCGATCGATCGCGCGATCGAGTCGGCGCGCGATGGCGATGCGGTCATCATCGCGGGCAAGGGCCACGAACCTTACCAACTGATCGGCGACCTCGTGCTGCCCTTCTCCGATGCCTCGGTCGCGCGCGAAGCGCTTGAGAGGCGCGGCCGGTGAGCATGCTCTCGTTCGCGGATTTCGCCAAAGCCGCGCGTTCGACGTGGCGCGGACCAGCGATCGATCTCAACGCGCCGTTTCGTCCGAGCACCGATTCACGCACGCTCGCGCTCGGTGAAGTTTTTGTCGCGCTTCGCGGTCCATCGTTTGACGGCAACGCATTTGCAAAGGCGGCGTTGGCGCGCGGCTGCCGCGCGCTGGTCCTCGACGATGCGGCCGCGGTGCCCAACCCGAGCCCGGTTCCCTACATGGTCGTCAAGGATGCCAAGAGAGCGTATCTCGCCGGTGCAGCCGCCGCGCGCCGCGCTTCCGATGCAGAAGTCATCGGGATTACGGGCAGCAATGGGAAGACGACGACGAAGGAAATGGCCTCGCAGTTACTCGCGCCGCACTTCCGCACGCTTGCGACGCCGCAGAACGAGAACAACGAGCTCGGTGTGGCTAAGATTTGTTATCTGCTCGGCGACGATGTGGATGTCGCGGTCGTCGAGATGGGCGCGCGGCATCCCGGCGAGATCGCGCAACTCGTTGACATCGCAGCGCCCGATATCGGCATACTGACCAACATCGGCGAGGCGCACCTCGAATATTTCAAGGACCGCGAAGAACTCGCGCGCACGAAGTTCGCGCTCTTCCGCGACGCTCTTCCCGTCTGCAATGCCGACGACGAGTGGTCGCGGAAACTCGCCGCGGAGTATGGTCTCGAGATCGAAGCGCTTTGGATTCGTATCGCCGGCGATCATGAAGCGCCCGGTGATACGCTTGAGGCTGACCATCCGAAAAACGGGCTCGTCGATGTGACATACTTGTCGCACCACGCGGCGTCGGCAGAATGGCATCTCGCCGGTGAGCATCACTTGCGCGATGCACTTCTCGCCGCCGGCGCAGCGATTGGGTACGGCGTACCGTTCGAAGACGCAATCGCGGGCTTTGGCGCGTTGCATCTCCCAGAGGGCCGCTTCGAACAGCACGTGTTGCCGTCGGGTGCGACGTGCGTCTACGATGCCTACAACGCGAATCCGACATCGGTTGCCCAGGCGCTTCGGGCGTTCGCCGACGTTCCGGCGCGCCGGCGCTACGCCGTGCTCGGCAGCATGGCAGAACTCGGTCCAGAAGTGGAAGCAATGCATCGCGCGACCGGCGCGGCTGCGGCACGCGCCTCACTAGATGCCTTGTACTGCGGTGGCCCCTATGCGCGCGCATTGATCGAGGGTGCGCAGACGGCGGGCATGCCCGCCGCGTCTGTTCATTCCTTTGAGTCGAATGCGGAGATCGCCGACCTGCTCGCGAACACGCTCCGATCAGGTGACGCTGTGCTGCTCAAGGGTTCGCGCGTGCAACGCATGGAGGAAATACTGCAGGCGCTCTTGGCCGGCGAGAAGCGCGCGTCATGAACCGGCGCACATTCATCGTCTCACCGCCCGGGCTGCCGCCGCGCATCGTCGCCATCCCGGTTCGGACGCCGCTCGTACGCAAGGGCGACGATCTGCCGGCGCTCGTCGCGCTATGCGTTCGCGGCATCGCGTCGAGCGATGATGTCGTCTGCGTCTCCGAGACTGCTGTGGCTATCGCACAAGGAAGATCCGTCGCCGCAGAGTTTGTGCGCCCGACGCTGCTTGCGCGGCTGCTCGCGGAACGCGCGGGGCCCTATGCCACGGTGAATCAGCCGGAATCGATGCAACTCGTGATGGACAACGTGGGCGCGTGGAAAGTGTTGTATGCGTCCGCCGCGTCGGCCGCCGGCAAGCTTATCGGGCGCCACGGAGATTTCTATCGCATCCTCGGATCAGCGGTGGCCGAGATCGATGGTTACACCGGCACGATGCCGCCCTACGAGCGGCACATCGTGTTCGGTCCCGAGCGGCCTGGCGAAGCGGCCGTCGCGATCGCGAACGCGTGCAGCGCGCACGTCGTCATCGTGGACGTCAACGATCTCGCGAGAGTGAATATCCTCGGCGCAAGCGCCGGCGTTAACTCTGACGCGGTCACCGCATGTCTGCGCGAAAATCCGCATGGCAACAGCGATCAACAAACGCCGATCGTCGTGCTCAAGTACCGACCGCAACCTGCGTCGGCGCCGCGGTCACCGCTGCTCTCGTGATGCAGAGCAATAACGTCCACCTCGCGTTCGCTAGAGTCATACAAGGCAGCACGCACCCATTGTGGGTCATAGCAGCAAGCGCGCACCCGTCGTGGGTTTATGAAGCGTTCCTCGGCGGCATACTCATCGCGGTTATCTTCATTCCAATCCTCATCGCCTGGCAGCGCGGGCGTGCGCTGGGCCAGATGATCTACGAAGACGGCCCGAAATCGCACGTTACGAAACAGGGTACTCCCACGATGGGTGGTCTCGTGTTCCTTATCGCCGCCGCCGCCGCGCTGCTCCTCGCGTTGTTCAAACACGATCCTGACGAGGTCGCGCTCAGCTTACTAGCGATCGGCGCCGGCTGTATCGGAGCCGTCGACGACCTGCTCATCATTATCAAGAAACGACCGCTTGGACTCAAGGCGCGCTGGAAGTTTCTCTTGCTTGCAATCGTCGGCGCGATCTTCGCCTGGCATTATTCGTACGGGCAAGGTAACGATCCACTCCGTTTTGTGGGCATGGGCCCTTGGTGGGCCGAAGCGCAGCATTTTTTTGGCCTGCACTTTTCGATGCCACCCGCGCTTTTTTTCATCCTGGCGACACTCGCCGTCGTCGGCGCGGCAAACGCCGTCAACCTCGCCGACGGCTTGGATGGGCTGGCGGCAGGGGCGGCGCTGCCGGTGCTCTTCGCCCTCATCGTGGCCGACCTATTGAACGCACCGATGGCTGCGGTGGCCGGCGCATGCATCGGATTTCTGTGGTTCAATCGCTATCCGGCCAGAATATTCATGGGAGACACCGGGTCGCTCTTGCTTGGCGCGCTCATCGCCGGCGCCGCGATCCAGAGCGGCTGGCTGCTTGTGTTGCCCTTGCTCGGCATCGTGTTCGTCGTCGAAGCACTTTCAGTGATCGCGCAGGTGGTGTCGTTTAAGCTCACGGGTAAACGCATTTTCAAGATGAGCCCGTTGCATCACCATTTCGAATTGTCAGGCTGGCCGGAGAAGCGCGTGACGCGAACGTTCGTCGCGATCTCTTGGCTTGCGATGCTCGCCGTCGGCGCGGCTATGGCGCTCACCTGATGCGGCGCGAGGCAACAGAGCGTCGATGACGAACACCCGTTCGAACATGTTCGACGCAACGGATTCCGTCATCGTCATCGGAGTCGGCCGCAGCGGTTTGGCCACGGCTGAAGTGTTGCGCGCCCGCGGCGCCTCGGTCGTCGCCTTCGACGACAAGCCGCCGGAAAAGCTGAACCGCGAGCGCGACGTCTTGGCCAAACTGGGCGTTCCGCTGCTCGCCTCCGGCGAGCTCGCCAAAGCCATCGGCGCTGCCACGGGCGCCGTGCTCTCACCCGGCGTGCCGCTCAACCATCCGGCCGTGCTCGCGATTTCCAGAGCGGGCGTGCCGGTCTACTCCGAGATCGAAGTAGCCTACCGGCTCTGCGATGCGCCGATCATCGCAGTCACCGGCAGCAAGGGAAAGTCCACCACGACCGCGCTCATCGGTCATCTGCTGCGCGCCGACGGCCGCAAAGTGCATGTTGGCGGCAACATTGGCGATCCGCTGATCACGAAAACCGTCGCCGCCGGTCACGACGATTGGGTGGTCGCGGAAGTCTCCAGCTTCCAGCTCGAGTCCATCCGCGAATTCAGACCGCGCATCAGCGTGCTGCTCAACTTGTCGCCGGATCATCTCGATCGCTATCCGTCCATGGAAGAATATGGCGAAGCCAAGTATCGCATCTTCGCCAATCAGGGCGACGGCGACGTCTTCGTCGGCAACATGGACGATGAGACCGGTGCGCGCCTGCGCGCCGGCGTGCGCACGATTCCGTGCAAGACGCTCTGGTTCTCGCTCTCCGGCCAGCAGGGCGCCGACGCGTTCTATCGCGACGGCATGCTGCACTGGCGCGGCGACGGCGTACGGCCCGACGGCGAACTCATAGCCGCACGAGAACTGCACCTGCGCGGCGCGCATAATATCGAGAATGCGCTCGCCGCGTCGCTTGCAGCGCTCGCCGCCGGAGCGAGCGTCAGGGCGGTCCGCGATGGGCTGCGCTCGTTTCTTCCTTTACCACACCGTTTGCAGCCGATCGCGAACGCGGACGGCATCTCGTGGATCGATGACAGCAAGGCCACCAATCCCGACGCGGTCGTCAAAGCGATCGACGCGTTCGACGAACCGATCGTCCTCATCGCCGGCGGCAAACCGAAGAACACGGAATTCGGTTCGATGTGCAGCGCGATATCGAAACGCGTGAAGGCCGCCGTGCTCATCGGCGAGTCGGCGCAGTTGATCGGGCGCGCGCTGCGCGGTCCGCTTGTGGCCTATGCGAAATCCATGGACGAAGCGGTCGAAGCGGCATTCGGACTTGCGAAGTCAGGCGACGTCGTGCTGCTCTCTCCGGGTTGCGCATCGTTTGATATGTTCGACAGCGCCGAACAGCGCGGCGAAAAATTTGCCGCCGCTGTAAAGGGCCGTGTCGAGGGCAACGGAGTGCGCGCGGGATGATGCAGCGGCGGGCGGCTGACCCGTACCTGCTCGCCGTGGTCGGTGCGCTCGTCGCCATCGGCGCGATCATGGTTTTCTCGGCATCATCGGTGGAAGGCATGACCGACTTCCACGACCCGGCCTACTTCCTCAAGCGCGATCTTCTCTGGCTTGTTCTCGGCGGCGCGGCGGCGTGGGTCGGGATGAAGATGGACTACGGCAGTCTGCGCAAAGCCGCGCCGTGGCTGTTCGGCATCGCAGTGGCGCTGCTCGCGCTCGTGCTCGTTCCCGGCTTTGGCGCTATGGAGGGCGGCGCGCAACGATGGTTCGCGTTCAAATCGTTCTCGTTCGAACCATCGGAATTCGCAAAGCTCGCGGTCGTGATCATGCTCGCCAAGATCTTCGCCGACCGCGAAGACGGCGCGCTCTCGTTCAATCGCGCAGGCTTTCCGGCGCTGATCTGCGTGGGGATCTGTTTCGGTCTCGTCATCCGCGAGCCGGATTTCGGCACTGCATCGCTCTTCGTCATCACGGCTACGGTGATGCTCTACGTCGCGGGCGCGAAGATCACGCATCTCTTGACCATGATGGCCCTCGGCATCCCCACACTGCTGCTCTTCGTCTACTCAAGCCCGTATCGCCGCGATCGGTTCACCGCGTTCTTGCACCCGTGGAACGACCCGCAGGGCACGGGTTACCACATCATCCAGTCGCTGCTCGCGCTCGGATCGGGCGGTTGGCACGGACTCGGGTTGGGCGAGAGCCGTCAGAAATTCGGCTATCTGCCCGAGCAGTACACCGATTTCATCTACGCGATCATCGGCGAGGAATTGGGCTTCATCGGCGCGGCGATCGTGCTCGCGCTCTTCCTCGCGCTCGCGTATCGCGGCGTGCGGATCGCGATGAAGTCGGACGATCGCTTCGGATTCTACCTCGCTATCGGCATCACCGCGTCGATCGTGCTGCAGGCGCTCGTCAATATCGGCGTCGTCACCTCGACGTGGCCGGTCACCGGCGTGCCGCTGCCGTTCATCTCCTACGGCGGCACGTCGCTCTTCATCAGTCTGTTCGGCGTCGGCATTATCGCCGGCGTTTCGCGCGGTCGGTCGCGGGCGGCATTGGCCGCCGACACGAAAGCGCGTGAGGACGACGATGCGTATTTTGCTCGCGGGAGGCGGCACCGGCGGTCATCTGTACCCCGCGTTGTCACTCGCCAGAGCGCTCTCCGGCGCGCCCGCTGATCCAGGCCGGTGCAAACCCGGCGAGACGATACCGCAGATCGAGCTGCAGCTCGACCTCGAAACGCGCGAAGGCGCGCCGTCGATCCTGCTCGTCTCAAGCCATGCCGAGCTCGACGCGGGCGTGTTGGCCGAGACGCGGATCGCTACCGCGCGCGTCGCCAGCGGACCGATTTCACGCTCGTCATTGATCGCTGCCGCGGGCGGCTTGGCCGCGAATTCGGTCGGCGTCATGCAGGCGCTGCCGATCGTGGCGCGCTTCAAACCCGACGTGGTCATCGCGACCGGCGGCTATGCCAGCGTTCCGGTCGTCGCCGCCGCGGCGACGTTGCGCACCGCGCGCCGGCTGCCGAAAGTCAAGATAGCGATCGTCGAGCCAAACGCAATGCCCGGCCTGGCGAACCGCACGCTTGCGAAAGTGGCGGACGAAGTCTGGGGCACGTATGCGGAGACGGGTCCATATTTCCCCGGAAAATTCGTGCGCATCGGCACACCGATCCGGCCCGAGTTCTACGCGCCGCCCCCAAAGGCCGACGCCCGGCGGCGCCTGAACCTCGACCCCGACCGCCGCACGCTGCTCGTCTTCGGCGGCAGCCAAGGTTCGCGCCGGATCAATGTCGCCGTCAGCGCCATGGCGGCGCGCCGGCGCCTCCCGACGGACTGGCAAGTGCTGCACGTGGCGGGCAAGCGCGACTTCGAATGGATGGCGGCCGAGCGCCGATCCGAGCCAAACGACAACCGTTACGTCGTGCTTCCATACTTAGACGACATGGCGCTTGGTTTTGCCGCGGCCGATGCGATCGTCTCGCGCGCCGGCGCCTCCACGCTCGCGGAGATAGCGATCTCGGGCATCGCGTCCATCCTCGTGCCGTATCCGCACGCAGCCGAAGACCATCAGACCAAGAATGCGGCGGCGTTTGTCTCACGCGGCGCCGCGCTCGTCATCGCCGACGAGCGGCTCGACGCCGACGCGCTCTATTGGGCGCTCGTCGAACTGCTCGACGACGACAAGCGCGAGACCATGGCCGCCGCGGCGCGAGGTTTGTCGCAACCGCGTGCACTGCATCACATGGTCGAACGCATCCTCACGGGAGGCATAGGCAGCCGGTGAAACTAACAAAAGTGAGCGGATGAAAGACTACCGGCACGTACATTTTGTGGGCATCGGCGGCGTCGGCATGAGCGCCGTCGCGCGCGTGCTGCTCGCCATGGGCATCTCCGTCTCCGGCTCCGATCTCAAGACCAACTCCACGCTCGACAAATTGAAGGCGCTCGGCGCGCACGTGACGCTCGGGCACGGCTCCGACAACGTGGCAGGCGCAGACGCGGTCGTTATCTCATCGGCGATCCCGCCGGACAATCCGGAAGTCATCGCAGCGCAGCGCGCCGGCACGCCCGTGATGCAGCGCGCAGAGATGCTTGCCGAGATCATGGCCGACAAGCGCGGGGTTGCGGTCTCCGGCACGCACGGCAAGACGACGACCACGTCGATGATCTCGGCCGTGCTCGACGCCGGTGGATTCGCGCCCACAGTTTTGATCGGCGGCGAGGTCAACGATCTCGGCGCAAATGCGCGCTTGGGTTCGGGCGACGTGGTGGTCGCCGAAGCCGACGAGAGCGACGCGTCGTTCTTACGGCTGACGCCGTGGTGCGCCGTCATCACGAACATCGAGAACGATCACCTCGGCTACTACCGCGACATCGAACATCTCATCGAAACGTTTCTCGCGTTTGCGCGGCGCGTGCCGCCCGAAGGCCGCATCATCGCATCGGCGGACTGCACCGTGGTCGCCGAAGTGCTCCGGCGTCTGCATGCGGAACCGCAACTCTACGGCGATGCCAAGATCATCACGGTCGGGTTCGACGTGCGCGCCGACGTTCGCGCGTACGACGCACAGCTGGCCGATTTCGGCTCGCGCTTTTCCGTACGGGCGGGCGACGTCGAGTTGGGCGAAGCGGTCATGCGCGTGCCCGGCAGGATCAACGTCTTCAATGCGTTGTGCGCGGTGGCGGTCGGCCTGGAATTCGACGTGCCGTTCGACAAGATCGCGCTTGCGCTCGGCCGCTTCCGCGGCGTGGCGCGGCGCTTCCAAGTGCTCTATGAGAGCCCCGACGTGCGCGTTGTGGACGACTACGCTCATCACCCGACAGCCGTGCAAGAGACGATCGCCGCCGCGCGCGCCTATTGGCCCGGCCGCATCGTCGTCGCGTTCCAGCCGCACCGCTACAGCCGGACCGCCTATCTCATCCGCGATTTCGCGCGCGCGCTGGCCAGCGCCGATCTCGTGATCGTGAGCGATATCTATGCCGCCGGCGAAGTGCCGTTGCCCGGCGTGCGCGCCGAGTCCATCGTGGAGTGCGTGCGCGAGATCGACCGCGATAAACCCGTCATGCATCTGCCCAAGTGCGCGGACGTGCTGGCATATCTGCAGCGCTCCGTGCGCAACGGCGATCTCGTGCTCACGCTTGGGGCCGGCGATATCGGCGGCGTCGCGCACGAGCTGGCGGCGGGTCTGTCCGCTTCCGATGCCGGCGTCGCGCCGTCGCGGTGACCACGCGAGCATCACTGCAGGGTAAAGCGCCAAATGCCGATCAGCGCGGCGCGCTTGCGGCGCTGCTCGACGGCGACATCGCGTTCGACTATCCGCTCGCCGCGCGCACGTCGATGCGCGTCGGGGGCAGCGCGAGCGCGTATGCAGAAGTCAAACAAGTCGGGCGGCTCGTCGCCGCGCTGAGTTTTTGCGCGAGCGAGCGCATCCCGTGGAGCGTGATCGGCCTCGGCTCCAACCTGCTCGTGCCGGACGAAGGTTTCCCCGGCCTGATCGTGCGTTTGGCCGGCGACTTTGTGCGGATAGCAATTGAGGGCACCCGCATCCGCGCGGGCGGCGCTGTGCCGATCGTGTCGCTCTGCCGCGATGCGGCCAATGCCGGGTTGGCAGGCGCCGAAGCATTGGTCGGTATCCCGGGCACCGTGGGCGGTGCGGTGCGCATGAACGCAGGCACCGACGTGGAGATCGGCGATCTCGTCGACCGGGTCGAAGTGGTGATCGCGGGCGAGAAGGCGCAGACCTTCACGCGGCCGGAGTTCGCGTACCGCCGCTCCACTTTGGACTCGCGCGCGGTGGTCTGTGCGGCCGAACTCGAGTTCACTCACGGTGATCCCAAAGAGTTGAAGGAAGAATTGCGCCGGCGCATCGACCACCGCCGGGCCACCCAGCCTATAGAATTGCCCAACTCCGGCAGCATCTACCGCAATCCGCCAGGCGATTTCGCCGCGCGGCTGATCGAGGCGGCGGGCTGCAAAGGTTGGCGCGTGGGCGGCGCCGTCGTGAGCGAGAAGCACGCGAATTTCATCGTCAACGCGGGCGGAGCGACGTGCGCCGACGTGCTGGCGCTGATCGAGCGCGTCCGCGCGCACGTGCTCGAATCCCAGGGCGTGTCACTAGAGCTCGAAGTCCACCTACTCTGATTTCTCCGCGTGGAGATAGAAGGGGCTATCTGAAGGGGCCGACGCTCGTCGGCCCTCTATGCGTTTGGCTTGCGCGCCTCAAATAAATAGCGCGCGCGCAGCACGAATCCAGGCAGGCTCGCGTGCGTCACAAGGTCGTCGAAAGAGAAAACGGCCGCATTTTCTGACTCGCGCGAGGTAACCGTGCGAGCATCGGTATCGACGAGAAACACGACCAAGCTTCCCGCCGCGAGATACACTCGGATTTTCTCCTCGACATCGCTCGCTTTATCGCCGGGAGAGAGTACCTCAACCACGACATCGGGGGAGATGAGCGGGTAATCTGTCTCCTCCAGGACGTCGTGCGGCAGCCGCGCGTACGAAAGCCACGCCACGTCCGGCACAAGCGGCCGGCGTACTTCGCCAGGCGGCGCGATACGAAATTCCCATTCAGTTCCGACCACGCCGCAGTCGTTCGTCTGCGCCCACGCATCGAGCGCCGCAAAAAAACGGCCCTGGGCGCGGGCGTGCTTGCGCCGCGGACTCACCTTTTGAAGAGCCCGCCCGTTGATCCACTCCGACGCCGGTTTTGTCTCCGGCAGTGTGATTTCTCGCATCGGCTTTGGTCAATTGCGAGTCTATCACGTCCGCGCGGCCATGGGCAACGAGCGGAAGGCGGCCGACTGGAGACCACTTCGCTTTGTAGGCATCAGCACACGCGTTCGCAAATACGACGTTCCGTTGAGTAAGCCGACTATCGCTGTGCTTATGGGCGGAAGCTCTGCCGAGCGCGAGATCAGTCTTCAAACCGGCATGGGCGTTTCCGCGACGCTCGAAGGCCTCGGGTATATCACCTATTCTTTGGAATACGATGACACGTTTGTCGACCGATTGCGCGAACGGCGGCCCGACGCGGTCTTCATCGCGCTGCACGGCGGCTCGGGCGAAGACGGCTCCGTTCAAGCGATTCTGGATTGGATGCGCCTGCCCTACCAGGGTTCCGGCGTGCGCGCGAGCGCAGTCGCGATGGACAAAGAGATGACCAAAGCGCTCATGCTCGCAAACGGCATCCCGACTCCGGTTTTTAGCGTCTTCGAAGCGAGCGCGCCGCTTCCGACGTCGCCTCCGTCCGAGCTCGGCTGTCCGTGCGTGGTAAAGCCGTCTGCGCAAGGATCGTCGGTGGGCGTAAGCATCGTGAGCGAGAGCGCCGATTGGGCCGACGCGATCGCCGGCGCCTCGAAGTTCGGTGGGCGAATTCTGGTCGAGCAATACATCCCCGGCCGCGAATTCACCGCGGCGATCTTGGAAGAACAACCGCTTCCGATCGTTGAGATCATCCCCAATGACGATTCGTATTCGTACGCCGCGAAATACACGCCCGGCGGCAGCACGCACAAGGTGCCTGCGCAGGTCGACGCAAGCCTCGCGATGTCGATGCAAGACTACGCAATGCGGCTGCACAGTGCGGTCGGCGCACGCGACTACTCGCGCACCGATTTCTTGCTCGACGAGCACAGTGGTATCTTCGCGCTCGAATGCAACACGCTGCCGGGCCTCACCGCGTTCAGCTTGTTCCCGGAAGCCGCCGCAGCCGCCGGCATCAGCTACGCGGCGCTGGTGGAACGTCTTGTCCGCTCGGCGCTCGCGCGTACGGCGGTGGCCGGATGATCCGAGAATCCCGGGCCGCGCTACGATACGCGCTCTTCGATCTTGACGGCACGCTGATCGATTCCACCGACCTCATCATCACCTCGTACGAACACACCTACCGCGCGCACGGACGTCTGGTCAACGGCGAGCAGATCCGCGCAGCGCTCGGCATGCCGCTGCAGGATACGCTTGCGCAGCATTTCCGCGGCAGCGAGTTGCGCGAAGCGATGAGCACGTATCTCGAATACAATCTCGCGCGGCACGATGAGGCGGTGCGCCAAATGGCCGGCGTCGCCGAACTCGTGCGGCGACTGCGCAACGGCGGCCTGCGGCTCGGCGTCGTGACGTCGAAGTTGCGCGAATCCGCGCGCCGCGGACTGACGCTGTGCAACTTGGACGGCGTGTTCGAAGTGATCGTCGCGAAAGAAGATACCGCGCGCCACAAGCCTGAGTCCGACCCGTTGCTGTATGCGCTCGCCGCACTCGAAGCCGAAGCGGGCGAAGCGGCGTACGTCGGCGACTCGCCGTTGGACGTGGAGGCTGCGGACGGCGCCGGCGTGCGGTCGATCGCGGCACTGTGGCGGCCTGTGAGCGAGAACGCGTTTTCCGCCCGTCAGCCCGATGCGTATGCGCGGACGCCCGCGGAAGCTGCCGATATTCTAGAGGCGTGGCGCGATGGCCGCGAGTTCGGCCTGCGCGAGGAGCATTTGCAGGGGGCGTAGCCGGGGTCACGCGCTGGAGGGAACTTGGGCTTCCTCTTCTCGTTGTTGAGATTCTTCCTCTCGGACACGCGCGGCGACAACCTCACCGCGATGTTCACCGACGACACGATCTCCGCAGGCAGCATTGCCCTCACACCGCTTGCTCCGGAAATGCCGTCCGGAACATTGTCGCCCCCCGATCAGGCGCACGCGCAGATCAGTTCGCTGCAGCAGATGGACCCGGACTTCAACGAAGTCGCGTTTCTTTCGGCCGCTGCGTCCGCGTACACAAAAGCCATCGAAGCCGAGGGCGCGATGTCGGCGGACGATGCGAAAGACGTCGCGACGCAGGCGTTCCACGACCGGCTCGCCGCGCGCATCGCCGATTGGCAATCGCAGGGGTACACCCGCGTCGTCAGCGGACTGAATATCGATGGCACAAAACTTTTCAAGGTCTCGATCGACGGTGTCGCGCAGTTCCTGACGGTAAGAATCACGGGATCGAGCGTGCGTTGCACCAAAGACATAAGCTCAGGCGTTGTCGCCGAGGGCAACATCGCCAGTCAGATGTTCACCGAATATGCGACCTTCACCAGACCGGCCGGAACCGTGACGCCGAAAACCACCGCTTTAGGAGGCACCGCGCACTGTCCGTCGTGCGGTGCGCCTGCTCCGGCCACCGCGACCGTCTGCCCGTTCTGCGGCACGCCGCTCACGCCCGGCGGCGCCCCGTGGCTCTTAGATAAGATCAGCCAAACCGCGTACGCCTGATTTAGGGCGGCGCTATACGGTCCGCCTCACGTCTTGTTTATGTGCGCTTCGTTGTATTCGCAAAACGGTATGCGCGGCAATACTTTGACAGCACCGTTTGCGAAAATCACCTTCACGTCGCGATAGACCGATGGGCAATGCTCGTATGAGTTCTGCTCGAGGCGTATATAGAATGAATGACCCGGCAGCACCGGGCTAGTCAAATCGTCGATACCCCAGAACGATTGGCCGGACTTGCGGTCATAGAGCTCGACGATCCGAACATTGGTGTCGTTGTAGATCGTGAACGTCACGTACTTCGCCGCTTGTGCGGCTTGCGCACGAAGTAGTCCGCATGCCGTGAGTGCGAAGATCGCAACCAAGAAAGCTCGGAGCGTTGTGTGCCGTTTCATGGGAATATTATTGCGGCTTATGCGGAATCGGAGGCGGCATCGGATGGGGGATCGGATGCGGCATCACCGGCCGGGGCATCGGCATCGTCGGGATCGGCATCGTCGGCAAAGGCATCGTCGGCAACGGCATCGCGATCGGGCGTACGAAAACCGAACCGCCCGGGTACATCACGCGGCCTTGCTTGGGATTTGTCGGGATGGGCCGCGATAAGATCGGATCGTAATGACGGCCCACCGGCAAACCCGTGACGCGCGGGATCCGCACCTCTATCGGGGCGCGACGTTCGATCGGCAGCGTATGGAACGCAACCGCGACGCGCGGTGACAATGGTCGATTGACGATCGACGGCATGACGGCATAGCGAAGATCGATCGGCGCAGAACGGCGCGTGCCATCGACATGCAACGGCGCAGTCGAATGCACCACGACCGTGCGCCCGTCATCCGTCTTGAACTTGGCGGCCAGAACCGACAATCGCGGGTGGATGCCGAACGGTACGGGTACCATGCCGAAGTAGTATCCCGGATATCCATACCACGGCTGCAATGGATACGATCCTGGGAAGCCGCCGATCGTGATAAAGCCATTTCCGTACGGAAAGAAGCGGCTGAAGAAAATCACTTCGACGACGTTGCCGCCGTACAGCCAGAGCGGCCCGGGTGAATAGAGCGAGAATCCCGGCGGGCAGAATCCGTAGCGGCGATAGCCGTAGCCGTATGATTGCGGATAGTAACCGATGACGGACGACGCATAGTCGTAACTGTTGCCGGCATCGACCGTGAACGTCCAGGTCTGATAGATCGGCGTGCCGTCAAGCGCTTCGCCGCTCACGGTCACGCTATGGGAGCCGTTCGCCAATCCGGCGCTCGGCGTATAGGCGACGTACGCGGAAGAGATCGTCGCGAGATTGGTGACGTCGCCGCCGTCCACTTCTAGTCGAACGGTGGACGGATCGATGGAGGAGTCGCCGCCACCGAGGCGCGCGTAGATCTGCGGATACGTGGAGCCTACGACGCTTTGCGGAGCGGGCTGCACGTCGCTGATCGTGGGCGGCGACGAGTACGACGAGGGCGCGCTCGGCACCGATGAATCCGACCCCGGCAAAGTCGGCACCGACCCCGTTGCGTTCGCGCGCGAATACGAGCCCTTGGCCGGACCAGAGAGCGTGGCGACAAAATTGCCGTGCGATTGACCGGTGACGATCGCAACGGTGTTCGTTCCCGCATCGTAGTCCGCGTTGACGTTGAAAGCTTCATTCAGGAGATGGAGCGGCACTTCCATGCGGCCTGCGAAGACGCGCGGTGCGACGTCCATGACCATTCGCGCGCCATCGACCGTTGCGATAAGCGAGCCGGCGTTTATCTTCGCATCGACGCCGCGCCACTTGATGTCGGCCGAGCCCGAGGCTGCATCGAACGAGACCGTCGCGCCGAGCTGCTCGAGGACATGGAGCGGCACGAGCATGTGCACGCCGTCGCCGATCGCGGGAACATCGGTGCTCGTCTCGTGGCCGTCGATCAGAATGGTCGGCGGGGCGGCTGACGCGGCAGTTCCGCGCGCAAAAGAAAGCGCGAGGACGAGACCGAGGGCGACGAAGTGGAGTGAACGCATGGCGGGAGATCTCCGTGCCCGCGGTCTTCGCGAGTCGCGCGCGGCCGCCCCCTGCTTTTTCATCTTGGAACTTGCCTAGGGCTTCCTGAAGGGGCCGACGCCAGTCGGCCCACTTTATGTTCGCCCGGGCCGACTAGCGTCGGCCCCTTCAGCAACAAAAGGCCGGGCGAAGGTCAGGGCAGCGCGATCGCAACCGGCCACGCGGCGAGCGGAATCGGTTCGGACAAGCCGTGCGTTCTTACGTCCACGACGACGCAGTCGTTGTCTCCAAGGTTGACGACGAACGCGCTCGCGCCATCGGGACTGATGGCGATCGCGACGGGCTCGTAACCGACGACGATCGGGGCGAGCGCAGTCCGCGTTGCGAGGTCGATCGGCGTCACCGAATTGCCGCCGGAATTCGCGACAAAAAGCTGCTTCCCGTCCGGTGACAGAGCCAACGCTTTCGGCAAAACGCCGACCGGCACGGCCAACGAACTCACGGCTGCGCTTCCGGTGCCGGACGCGCTTGCGATCGTCACGGTATTGCCGCCCTTGTCGCTCGAAAAGATCGTCGCGCTATCCGCCGAGACGAGCACCGTACGCGGTTGCGCGCCCACCGGGATCGGAGGCAATGCCTTGCCGACGCGCGTGTCCACCGGCGTGATCGCGTTGGCCGACTGGTCGGCGACGTAGAGCATGGCACCGTTCGGTGCAATCGCGATCCCGCCGGGCTGCGCACCAACCGCGATCGGCGCGCCGGCGAGGAGCGTCGCCGTATCGATAGGCTGCACGGTATTATCGCCGCTGTTCGCGACCCAGACGGTTTTGCCGTCGGGCGTCACGCGGATGCCCCACGGAGCATTGCCGACTTTAACGGTGGCGATCGTCTTCTGCGATCCAGTGTCCACGACGCTGACGTCGTTCGACCCGTTGTCCGCGACATACACGCGCGCGCCATCCGGGCTGAGCGCAAGATCGCGGGGATTCAAACCCACGGGAATATCTACGCCCGTCACATCGGTGTTGGGATCGATGGGCGTGATCGAATCGCCGAAGAAGTTCGCGATGTATCCGAGACGTAACGATTCGCCCGGGCGCACCACACGGACGACGATGGAAGAGCGCGGCAGCAATGCGCCGTCATCGGTTTTCCCCGTGGCATAGGCGCGGTAGAGTCCGGATCGTGCGCCGGCGGTCACTTGCACGTCCGTCACGTCACTCGTATCGCCGACCGGACCCAGGTGCGCCACTGGACCCACGGTGAGTACGCCGGGCACACCGGTGAACGATACCGCAATTGGAATACGCGGACCCGAGGGCATGCTTTCCGAAACGCCAACATTTGCCGAGCCTCCAGGCGCTATGTCGATTTCCTGCCGGCTGAATTCGACCGTCGCCGACGATGACGGCGGAAAAGACACCGGTCCAAGCGCGTACGATGGCGGCGCGTCCTGCGATGCCGCGGCCCAGCTCGTGTTCGGCCGCGTGCCGACCGCAATCGCAAGATGCATCGGATGTGCCAACGCGAACGGCACCCAGCTCCTCTGCCACGGGCTGCCGTTCACAGCGACCTTCTCGATGTACGCGGCATCGTCGGAAGCCTGCGGCGCATCGATGGAGATCTGCGCGCCGTCAGGAACGGCGATACGAGCGTGCGGAAAAAGCGGGGTGCCCAGATCGAGCACCGGCGCAGCCGGATTCTGCGGGTACAGCCCAAGCGCGCACCAGACGTACCACGCGCTCATCGTACCGAGGTCGTCGTTACCGGGAATGCCGTCAGGCGTATCGCCGTACAACTGCACGAGCGCGGCGCGCACGACCGTCTCTTCCTTATATGGCGCGCCGGCCGATAGATAGGCCCACGGGCTGCCGAGGCTCGGTTCGTTGCCAAGCCACGCAAAAGGCTTGTCTTGGCCGGCGTTGATCTGGCTGAAGTAATCGTCGAGCTTTGCTTGCGCGGCCGCATCGCCGCCCATACCGCCGATCAGCGCCGCGTAGTTCTGCGGAACCATCCACGTGTATTGCGCGGCGTTGCCTTCCTGAAAACCGCTCTGGCCTGCATCGGTGACCGGCGTCTGTTGAAACGCGCCGTCCGCGTCGCGCGGCGCGATGAGGCCGGTCGAGCGGTCGAAGAGCGTCGCCCAGTTCTGCGCGCGGCGCATCATCGTCTCGTAGGTCGTCCGATCGCCGATCGCTTTTGCGAACTGGGCGATGGAAAAATCGTCAAGGGAGTATTCCAAGGTCAGCGACGCCCCATTGGGCACCGGCGAGACGTTGGTGGTGTGCGTGTTGACGACGTAACCGCGCGTGAGATATTCGTCGAGCCCCGGCCGCTCCACGTACCACCCGAGGCCAGGCGGCGACGAGATATCCGTCGCGCCTTTCACCATGGCTTGGAGCGCTGCGTGCGCGTCGAAATCGCGTGCGCCGAATGCGTACGCGCCGGCGATCGACGGATCTGCCGGATCGCCGCCCATCACGCCGCTCTCGGTGTTCGCGAGCGACCAGCGCGGCAGAAAGCCCCACGCCTGCGCGGTATGCACGAACGAACGCATCATATCGCTCGTGCGTATCGGATCAAGCATGGCGATCAGCGGCATTTGGGTGCGATAGACATCCCAACCGGAGAAGTTCGCATACTCCACATGACCCGCGTCGGTCTTGTGGATCTGATCGTCAAAACCGCGATACGAACCGTCGGCATCGCTGAAGACGTTGGGATGCAGCAGCGTGTGATAGAGCGCAGTGTAGAAAATCCGCTCATCCTTATCGCTGCCGCCGCTCACGCTGATGCGGCCAAGCTCTTGCGCCCAGAGGGACTGTGTCACGCTGCGCACGCGGTCGATGTTCCACGTCGTGGCCTCGGCACGCAAATTCGCGTGCGCGCCGGCCACACTTACGTACGAGATCGCCGCCTTGATCTCAACCGTTGGGTTTTGCGTGGTGTCGAAGGTGACCCACGCGCCGACGCCGCTGCCGTGCGCGGCGGTTGAGTTCGGCGTGAGATTCGTGCCGCCGAGCATCCACGTGCCCGATGTCGCCCACTTCCGATTGAACTGCAGCGCGAAATACACGGTGTGCGTATCAGGCATGCCGCAGAACCAGCCGGTCTTGACCGAGCCCGTCAACATGTCGCCGTTTGAGAGCTGAACGGTTGTGTCGCCCGACCCGCCTTGATCCGACGACGCATTGATGATGATGTTCGCCATCGGCGATGACGGGAACGTGAATCGCCCAAGTCCGCTTCGCGTGGTCACGGCGAGCTGCGACAGGATCGGCTGCGCGCCGACGAGCGACTGGTAATATCCGGGTTGCGCGACTTCGGATGCGTGCGCGAATGGCTGCTGCAGCTTTGAGAGGTCGGGTGCGTCCGGCGGTCCGAGCGCCCCGACGAACGGCAGAATGCTGACATCGCCGCCCACGCTGCATCCGGGACCGCTCAAGTGCGTGAGACTGAAGCCGGTGATCGTGCCATCGTTGTAGTTGTAGCCGCCGCCTGCAGGTTGGGATGGCGTATCCGGGCTCCATTGCAGCATGCCGAATGGCGCGTCGGCGCCAGGGAACGTATCGATCTGTCCGCCGATGGCTGTCGTGGACGTTCCAACCAGAGGATCGACTTTATCGAGCGGCGCCGGCGGATCGGCCAAAGCCGGAGCACCGACGAGCAACGCGACACACACGAAAAGCCAACCGCGCATGCACACCCTCCGCTTCGTTAGATTCGCCAATTCTGAACGTTCCAGAAATCGGAGTTAACTGTTTCGGGCATAAATCCGCGCAAGTCGGTGTTGACGGCGTAGATGAAGCGCGGCCAAGCGATCGGGATGTCGGGCATATCGTAATTGACTTGGCGCTGCAGCTGCGCGTAGTACTGCGCCCGTTGCGCGCGATCGTACGTCGAGGCGCCTAAATCGATCAGGCGCTCCACCTGCGGCGTGCTGTAGCGAGCAAGATCGTTGCCCTTCGGCGGAAAGGACTGGCGGCTCAGAAGCGTGTCGCGCGACGGATCGACGTCGAAGCCGATCGTCGCGTAGAAAACACCGAACGTGCCGTTTTCGGCCGGGCCGCCCGGACCGCGGATGACGTTCAGCGGCATCGGCTTGACGGCGGCGTCGACACCAACCGCGCGCCAGTACGCCTGCACTTGCTGCGCGCCGGACAAGCCCGAGGCGCTCGCCGCGTCCACTAAGATCGCCGCCTCGAGACGGATGCCGTTCTTCGCGCGTACGCCGTCCGGACCCGCGACGTATCCGTCCGCATCGAGCAGCTTGCGCGCGGCCGCAGGATCGAAGGGCGGCGCGCCGTTGTCCTTCGTATAGCCCCAACTGTACGGCGGGATGACTGAATCCGCCGCGACCGCGAATCCATCGTACGAGCGCTGTGCGATGGCCGGACGATCGATCGCGAGCGCGAGCGCTTCGCGCACCGAGCGATCGTCAAACGGCGGGCGCCGAACGTTGAATTCCACGTAGGTCAGCGAATACGCCGGCGCCGCGATGACATTGATGCCGGGAACTCCGCGCAGTGTGACCGCCTGCGATGGGGTTGTCAGCTGTGCGACGTCAATCTCGCGCGAGCGCGCCATCGTCAGCGCTGTATTGGCATCGGGGATCGTGAAGATATCGACTTCTCGAAGCTGCGGCGCGCCGAGAAAATAGTGCGGGTTCGGCACGAGCACGATTTCGGTGCCGTGCTCCCAACGAGAGAATTCCAGCGGACCGGTGCCTATCGGATGGTTGCCGAACGGATCGGTTAACAGATTGTTGGAGTGGTCGAGGAGATGCTTCGGCACGATCTGCCCGTTCTCGCCGTCGCAGAAGAGTTGGTTGAGCGCCATCGCGAGCGGCTTCTTCAAACGCACGACCACGGTATATGCGTCGGGTGCAGTTACGGACGCGACGTCGGAGAACGTGCTTGCCGCCGGAAACGGTACTTTGGGGTTTGTCATCTCTTTATATGTAAAAACAACATCCGCCGACGTGAACGGCGCGCCGTCATGCCAGACCACGCCGCGTCGCAAGCGGTAGGTGATCGTTTTCCCGTCACGGCTCAAGCCGCCGTTCGAGAGCGAAGGAACCACTTGTGCAAGATCCGGCAAGACGGTACCGTTCGAATCGAGCTTGACTAAGCCATCGAAGATCGCTTCTTGGATATAATTCTCTATGTAGAGGCCGCCGATCAGCGGATTGAGCGTGTTCGGCGAATCCGGCCGCGAGACGCGCACCACGCCAGGAATTGTTCCGGACGAACGCACGGAATTGGTGGATTCGGAAACGTGCGAACAGCCGCACACGAGTACGGCGATGACCGCGCAAACGAATATTCGCTTGTGCATCAGGCAGAATTCGATTCGGTCTGGCCCAGGCGCGTTCCTCAACCTCTTGCGGGTGTCGATACAAATCGCCGAGAAGCGCGGCATTATGCAATCCCCCCGGTGTGCGTGCGGAAGGGTGGAAATCGAAGCCGTGGGCGCGCCGATCACGAGCGTTGTCTGCTATTGCGATTCTTGTCAAGAAGGCTCTCGGCAGATCGAGGCATTGACTAAAGCAGCCCCAGTCTTAGGACCAGACGGCGGAACTGCTTATATTCTTTACCGTAAAGATCGCATACACTACTCAAAGGGCGCCGAGCTTCTAAAAGGCTACAAGATAGACGAGAAATCGGCGACGAGTCGAGTAGTCGCTACGTGCTGCAATTCTGCCATGGTCATGCGATTTGACGATGCGAAGCACTGGGTCCCAGTGTATCGAACCCGATTTCGGGGCGATATCCCTCCGGTGCAATGGCGCATTTGCACGAAGTTCAAGCCCGATAATGCCGAGATTCCGACGGATGTTCCAAGTTCCGAGATGTACCCCGCCGGATTTATGTGGAAGCTTCTAGCCTCAAGACTCTCGATGCTGTTCGGCAGATAATTTCAGGTGTAGCGTCGCTCCATTTCTGACGGCAATCGCGCGAGGATTTCGTATGCGATCGTGCCGGCCGCAGCGGCTATTTCTTCTACGTCCAACTCGGCTGCATCGCCGCGCCGCACCGGCGGCTCAAGGTCCGTGATGTCCACCATGCATGCGTTCATGCAGATGCGACCGACGATCGGCGCGTACGACTTGCCGAAGCGGACGCGCCCGCGCTCATTGCCGGCGGCGCGCGGCAAGCCGTCTGCATAGCCCAAAGAGAGGACGGCAATGCGCGACGCGCGTGCGCATTTGAACTCACAGCCGTAGCCCACTGTCTCGCCGGCGGCCGCATCGCAGATGTGCACGACCGGCGCAAACCACCGCAGCGCAGGCTCCAACACAAATGATGGATCGCTCTCGCGCATCCGTTCGCGCACGCCTTCGGACGGCCAGAGCCCGTACAGCGCAATGCCGCCGCGCACCATGTCGAGCCTGAACTCCGGCCACAAGATCGCGGCGGCAGATGCCGCGATGTGACGTTGCGGCCGCGAACCGCTCGCAAGCCCGACGATCTCCACCGAATCAAGAAGCCGCGCCAGTTGCTCGCGCGCGAACGCGGCGTCGAGTTCTTCCGAATCGGCGAGATGCGAATACACGCCGACGATTCGCGCGCCGGCATCACGCAGTTCCGCGGCAACCGCGCTCACTTGATCCCACTGCAATCCGAAACGATGCGTTCCCGTCTCGATCTTCAGGTGCACCGTTGCGCGCACGCGCCCGATCCGGCCGACGTCGGAAGCATCGAGCAGCGCGATTTCCACACCCTCGCGCACGAGGGGTTCAAGATCGGCGTCGGCCACGGGACCGAGCAGCAGAACCGGCTCGGAGACGCCCGCATCTCGTAGTGAAATCGCCTCGTGCGGTGTGAACACGCCGAAGCTCAAATGAGGGATGCCGGCCTCGGAAAGCGACCGGGCGGTCGGAATCAAGCCGTGACCGTACGCATTGGACTTCACGACCGCGCAGAGGCTCGCCGGAGCGGCTCGAAGGCTTATCGCACGGGCGTTCGCTGCTAGTGCACGGGGGCTGATCTCGAGCCAGGGCCGCACGTCAAAACCCCCTTGTCAAAGCGAACGAGGCAGGATATAATGCCTTTAGCACTCAAGTGCCAAGACTGCTAAGACGTCGCAGACCGGCCGCTGACGAGCCTTTTCCCAGCACCCCGGTTCTTGCCGTCGCCCTGCGCGCCTCCCCTCTATCAGAGGGAGATGCGTAGGCGGCTAAGTTGTCTGCGCGGACGTCATGCGCCAACACCGCATCCCTCAGAAGGAGGCAACCTCCGTGCCCGAAACCGCGACGAGAACAGAATTGCAACCGCTCGGCGACCGCGTGGTCGTCGAAGCCGTCGAGCAGGCCAAGACATCCGCCGGCGGCGTCATCCTCCCGGATACCGCGAAAGAGAAGCCGCAAGAAGGCATCATCATCGCCGTCGGACCGGGCCGCAAGACCGACAAAGGCGAGATCATCAAGATCGATCTCAAAGTCGGCGACAAAGTCATCTACTCGAAGTACTCCGGATCCGAGATCAAGCTCGACGGTAAAGAGTACCTCATCGTCAGCGAAAAAGACGTTCTCGCGATCGTCAAACGCTAGCTTGCCCACCAGCACGTAAGGAGCACTAGAACACACATGGCTGCTAAAGAATTACTCTTCGACGAGAACGCGCGCCGCGCGCTCGAGCGCGGTGCCAACGCTCTCGCCGATGCCGTCAAGGTGACGCTCGGCCCCAAAGGCCGCTACGTCGTCATCGACAAGAAGTTCGGCTCGCCGACGATCACCAACGACGGCGTGACCATCGCGAAAGAGATCGAGCTCACCAACCACTTCGAGAACATGGGCGCGCAGCTCGTGAAGGAAGTGGCGAGCAAGACCAACGACATCGCCGGCGACGGCACCACCACCGCCACGGTGCTCGCGCAAGCGATCATCCGCGAAGGCCTGCGCAACGTCACCGCCGGCTCGAACCCGCTTGCCATCAAGCGCGGCATCGAGAAGGCCGTTGAAGCGGCAGTCGCCGAGCTCAAGAAGATGTCGCGCAAGGTCGAGACCAAAGCCGACATCTCACAAGTCGCATCCATCTCCGCCAAAGATAAGGCCATCGGCGACATCGTTGCCGACGCGATGGAGAAAGTCACGAAAGACGGCGTCATCACCGTCGAAGAGTCGCGCACGACGAAGACCGAGCTCGAACTCAAAGAAGGCATGCAGTTCGACAAGGGCTACATCTCGCCGTACATGGTGACGGACCCGGAGCGCATGGAAGCCGTGCTGCAGGATCCGTACATCCTCATCACCGAGCGCAAGGTCTCGGCCATCGCCGACATCCTTCCGCTGCTCGAGAAGGTAGTGCAGGTCCAGCGTCCGCTCGTCGTCATCGCAGAAGATGTCGAGGGTGAAGCGCTCGCCACGCTCGTCGTCAACAAGCTGCGCGGCACGTTCACGTGCGTCGCGGTCAAGGCGCCCGGCTTCGGCGATCGCCGCAAAGAGATGCTCAAGGACATCGCGATCCTCACCGGCGGCACCGTGATCTCTGAAGAGCTCGGACTGAAGCTCGACAAAGTCACGATCAACGAGCTTGGCAAAGCCAAGACCGTCAAGATCACCAAAGAAGACACGACGATCGTCGACGGCGCCGGCAAGAAGGAAGAGATCAAAGGCCGCATCGAGCAGATCAAGCGCCAGATCGAAGACACCGATTCCGATTTCGATCGCGAGAAGCTCCAAGAGCGCCTCGCCAAGTTGTCGGGCGGCGTCGCGGTCATCCAGGTCGGCGCAGCAACCGAGACCGAGCTCAAAGAGAAGAAGCACCGCATGGAAGACGCGGTCTCAACGGCTCGCTCGGCTGTTGAAGAGGGCATGCTGCCGGGCGGCGGCGCTGCACTCATCCACGCGCTCAAGGGTCTCGACCAAGCGAAGGCCGGACATCCGGACGAGCAGGTCGGCATCAACATCGTGCGCCGCGCGCTCGAAGAGCCGCTGCGTCAGATCGCCGAGAACGGCGGCTACGAAGGTTCTGTCGTGGTGCAGAAGGTCAAGACGCTCGACAGCAACCACGGCTTCAACGCCGAGAACGCAGAGTACGGCGACATGTTCAAGATGGGCATCGTGGACCCGCTTAAGGTCACGCGCTCGGCCCTCGAGAACGCCGCGTCGATCGCTGCGCTCCTGCTCACCACCGAGACGCTGATCTCCGAGAAGCCGGAAGAGAAGAAGAACGGCGGCGGCGGGATGCCCGGCGGCGGCGGCATGGGCGGCTACGACATGATGTAATCCCCGCGTGGGGACAACGGAGAAACAAGAAGGCCGGCGCAATGCCGGCCTTCTCTTTCTTTTTGAATGTCCTCTCGGACATCTCACTTGCAGCGCGTTAACGTCGCGTACGTTATGAGGTCGTCACCCTCTGAAGGCAGCGCCGATCCGACGGCCCAGACGCCGCGCGCGGCGTGAAAAAGCCCAGCCGGTTCGGACTGAAGCCCATTTGCGGCCGTCGCAATGACCGACCACGAAGAACCGTCGAAGTGCTCGAGAAACGGCAGTTCTGAATTGGTGACAAGCGTTGGGTTGTAGTGACCCGCAATCCAAACGTTTGAGGGCGACAGCTCCTCCACGCTGGTGAGAAAGACGCCTTGCAGCTCCGGCAGGTCCAACACGGTCCACGTCGATCCGTTCCAGTGCTCGACGAAGCTGCGAAGGTGTCTACCGTAGTGAAAGTTGACGACGCCGCCAACCCACACGTCCGAGTTATTTGTGGCCGCAACCGACGTCAATATGCCGCTCGTGACGGCGCTCCGTACTATTGTCCATTCGCGCCCGGTCCACCGTTCAACCAGAGGTCGATTGGAGTAGTCGCGCTTTTCGTCTGAGCCAACAGCCCACGCGCTTCCGTCCGGGAGGGAAACGACCGAATTCAGTTCACCAACCCCGGGATCCTGATCGACCGGCACCTGTTCCGATACCCAACGCGACCCTTTCGGTTGCCACCGCATTGCTATAGGAAAGGCGCAACCCGCTGGCACGCGGCAATTCGGAGGGTACGTGAAGAGCCCAACTGCCCAGACGCTCTCTGGATCACCCGCGACGCTCGATACCGCAAGCAGATCGTTAAACGAATTGCTCGGGATCAGCGTCCATGTGACGCCGTTCCAGTGTTCCGCGAGCTGCCTCGAAGAACCGCAACCGCTAGAGCACCACGTTCCAACCGCCCACGCATCGTTGCGTGAAACCGCGGTGACACTGTCGAGATTGTCGGACGTGGAGCCGCGAACATTTGGGCTGGGCACGATCGCCCACGAATTGCCGGTATAGTGCTCAATGAGCGTCAGAGACGTAGGGGAAACGTATGAGCCTCCAACCGCCCACACGTCGCTATCGCCCGATCCGCCAACGCCGGAAAGGGTTGCGTCGGTCGACGCGACGGTCGGAGTCGCCACAAGCGCGGATGTGCACGATGCGAATGACGGCAAGGGAATAGCAAAGACGACGGTTGCCGTCGCCGCGACCGCTCGGATGGCTTTATTCACGGTGACCCCCAATTTGAACATCGGGGCGCGAGCATATCGCATCCCGATAATGCGCCGAGGCTTCTCGCCACCTACGGAGATGTTCCTAGCATCTCGAAGCCAAATGCTATGCGGCTTCTCATATGCAACCGGACGAAATGAACGAAATCACTGTCGAAGCCGTCGGATCACTTACAGACGAAGTTCGAGCGCTGATCGGTGAACTCGATCAGACGCTCGCGCGCGAGTATTCGGCCGAGCAACAACACGGCTTGCGACCCGAGGCGATCTTCCAACCGCACGTGCGCTTCTTTCTCGCTCGCCTCGATGGTGTTGCTGTGGGCTGCGGCGGCGTCGCGTTGTTCGAAGATTTCGCCGAGGTCAAGCGCATGTACGTCCGCGATTCCGTGCGCGGTCAGGGTATCGGGCGCGCGCTACTTTTGCGCATCGAGTCGGCGGCGATCGAAGGCGGCCATGACGAGTTGCGCTTGGAGACCGGCGACAAACAGCTCGCCGCGATTCGGCTGTACGAGCGGGCCGGATTTCAGCGTTGCGCCGCGTTTCACGATTACAAATCGATGGCGCCGAGTGCGATTGCGACGAGCCTTTTCTTTGAAAAGCATCTGACCGGCACGAATATCGCTGAGCCAAAAAAAGACGGGCCGTAGTCAGTACGGCCCGTCGTTTCTCGTGATCCGTTATCGTCTCGGTTCTGACGTTCTCGCTCCAACTGCTCCAGTCACGGTGACGGAGACCGCCGCGCTATTGCCGATGGCGTCGCTTACCGTTATCGTGCATTTTCCATCCGCGACAGAAGTCACGACAAACGTGTTCGCCGGAGTTCCTTGCGCGACTGTCGCGACGGATGTGTTGGAACTGGCTGCCGTCCAAGCGCTCGCGCTCTTCTCGGTGACGGTGATATTCTGCATCGAACCTAGCGAGGTAAACGTGAGGTTCTTCGGAGCGACGGAGATGGTCTTGATGATGTAGACGTCGATCTTGCCGGCAGAATCCACCGCCCAGACGTTGCCGTCCGGACCGCTGGCGATGCCGTAGTCGAACGCGTAGTTCGTGGGAGGAAGATAAATGTTCAACGTCGTTTGACCGATATTGAACTCCGCTATAGCATTGCCAGACCCAAACGCAAACCAAGGATTTCCGTCAGGGCCCACTGTCATGCCCGATGGATATTGCGGCGCAGACGGCACAAAATACGAGGTCGTGTTTCCGCCCGGCGTCAAACGGACGAGTGTATCGTTTGTGCAAATGGTCCAGAGATTGCCGTCTGACGGGGCCACGAGTCCGTTCGGTGTGCAGGGAATTCGGTATGCGACAATGTCGCCGGTCTCTGGATCGACGTCGTCGACAACGTTTGAGCCGGAATCGCTGACCCAGACATCGCCGTTAGGTCCTGCCGCAACAGCCCCTTCAGAGTTGCCCGTTTCGCCATTGGGGTATGGATATTCGGTAATTACTCCGCTCGGAGTAATCCGCCCGATATGGGCAAGCTCCGCGAACCAGATGTTGCCATCTGGTCCAAGCGCCGGATTGCCGTCGTACATCCGGTCACCGCTTGGGATCGCGACCGTCGAGAACGAGCCCGATGTGGTAGCTATGCCGATTTTGGCCTGACCGTACAGACCCATGTAGAATTTTCCATCGCTGCCAACTGCGATGCCGATCGGCCCCGCGGACGGTAGAGGAAATGCGTGTGTGGCACCGCTCATCGTCATCTTGATAAGGTCCGAGTCGGAGTAGTCCGTGTACCACATGTTGCCGTCCGGTCCGGCGACGATGCCCTGCTCCTGGGGCCCGCTGGCACCGCCCCATTTGAACTGCGTCCAATTCACCGGCGTCTTACCGGACTGAAGTACTCCCGGTCGCGCGCCTTGAGCCATTGTGTGACCCGGTATTCCCGTCAGTCCCTGATGGCCGCCGCAGCCGGCGAGGACGACGAACGCCGCGGCCGCGAGAGCGAATCGCTTGATCATGTCGTTACCTTTCCAGCTCATTGCACAACGACGTGCACGGCGAAGCTATTGCCAATGGCATCGGTGACGACGACCTTTGTGGTTCCAGCGCCAACCGATGTGATGTTGAAGACCGAATGATTCGAAGTGGTCGCGACTGTCGCAACGGCCGTGTTGTTGCTGACGGCGGTCCAGGTTGTCGTGCCCTTCTCGGTCACGGTAACGCTTTGCATCTGGCCCGTCCCCGTAAACTTGAGACTTGCCGGACTGACGCCGATGATGTTAAGGATATAGACGTTTATGCCGCCGACGTTGTCCACCGACCATATGTTGCCGTCAGGTCCGGTGACGAGCGCTTGTTCCGCGCCATAGTTTGTCGGCGGATAGTAGACCGTGACCGTGTTGGTTTTTGTGGCAAATTCCGCTATGTTATTGCTGAAGAACGGAATGAACCACGGGTTGCCATCCGGTCCCTTTACAATTGTCTCTGGACTGTTTGGAGCGGATTCGCCCACATAGTAGAGAGTTGAAACGCCCGACGTGGTTACCTTCGCGATGTAGGGCGAGCAGTTTATCCAAAGATTGCCGTCAGATGCAGCCGCGATATCTGTGGGAGAACAGCCGAGGGGATAGTTGGTCATCGCGCCGGTCGACGGCACGATCTTGTCGACAGAGCCGGGGCTGTATTCAACCGCCCAGATATTTCCATCAGGCCCAGCTGCGAGGTTTGCATAGGGGTTTGAGGTGCTGCCGCCAGCATACGCATATTCGGTGATAGTGCCGGACGTCGTGATCTTCCCGACATGACCATATTCGCCGAACCAAATGTTGCCATCTGATCCGAGAGTGAGGCCCGCGGTACCGAATGTGTCACCGCTCGGAGCGGTGTGCGTCTTCACCACGCCGCCCGGCGTCACAACTCCCACAACGGTTGTCGATGCGGAATAATTAAGCGTGTAGAAATTACCGTCCGATCCGACCGCCAGTCCTTCGGGGGAGAATGCGAGCGCGATCGATTGCGTGTGCCCAGTCATCGTCATCTTGATCAGTTTTGCGTCGCTAAGATCGGTGTACCAGACGTTGTTGTCAGGTCCTACGACAATGTCGGGTAGCGTCGCGGAGTTCAAACCGCCCCAAGCGAACGTCCGCCACTGAACCGGAACTTCGCCGGACTGGCGTACTAACGGTCCGCCGCTGTGCAACGGGCCTTGCTGCGAACCGCCGATCGGAATCGAACTCCGGCTCGAGCAGCCGCTCGCACAAAGCGCGCACACGCCAAATACTAGGAGAATCTTTCGCATAAGAGCTCCTCTTCAAATGCCGAAATGCCCCGCTCGTCAGAGACGCCGGGGTCTACGCGGTACGTGCGTGCGCTGACGCCTACCTGCAGATGTTATGTAAGCTTCTTACAGCGTAGCGGCTATGTACGGACCGTTCGTGTCCGGTTGGGCGCGAACGCGGTTTACGGCTCGAGCTCGCGCGCGTGATACTGTCGCACTTCCTCGCGCAGCGTGCCCGCTGAGATGTTCACCTCCACGACGATCGTCGCGGTGGCGACGAACAACACGAATCCGCCGAGGATGACGATGATCGGCCCCGCGTACGGGTATCGGTCGCCTAAGATCTGATTGAGTGCGATGATCAGACTCGCCAACAAGAACATCGCGATCGCAAGATAGTAGCCGCCCAGTGCGCGTCTCGCAAGTTCGGCGCGACGAACCTGCACGTCGAGCCGCTCGCCGATGATCGACGCGGCCTTCATATTGCCAGCGCGGTGGAACAGATCGCCTTCGACGATCAACTGGCGCGTGCGATCCACGGTACGTGCAAGCCGCACGAGCGTCGAATTGGCAAGGGACCCGGCTGCGAGGATGAGGATAGCCGGTGTCAGCATGGCCGAGATGACGGCCAAAGCCGGGTTCGGCGTGCCTAAAGCGCTGCCCATGGCCCGCAGTTAGCCCTACGCGGCCGCCGCCCTGCGGGCGCCAGGGCCTGAAACTAACGGGCCGCGAAACGGTACTACTGAACATGAGGCGGGGCAACCGATGCCTGCCATACGAGAGCCCGCAGTAGGGCGAACAGCGGTCGCCCACCGCCCACGCAGGAGCGCACGTATGTCCCGAGTCGTCATCGTCGTCATCGTTCTTGTCGTGTTGGCAATCGCGCTTTCGCACGTGCCGTCGGCGCCGAATTTCGCATTCGCGTCGTGGCCGCACGACGGCGTGACGGAGAAATCCCAAGGATCGTATCGTTTCGCGCCGCAGGGCACGCTACAGATCAGCGACGCGAGCGGCGACGTCACGATCCACGGCTCCGACAGCAACGTGAGCACGATCGACATCACGGTCACCAAACACGCCGACAACCGATCGCAGCTCGAACAGCTCGTGCCGCAAATCGGCGCGTACAACGGCGGCGTCGCGATCGAATCGCAGTACCCGAGCATGTGCATGAACTGCGACATCTCGTACACGATTGACGTGCCGCGAAGCGCGCAGGTCGCTGTCAGTGACGACAGCGGCGATGTGAAGATCACGGGCACGAACGGCATCATCACCGTCAAGGCTTCGAGCGGCGGAGTCACGCTCGAAGACGACAGCGGCCCCACGAGCGTTGATCTCGACAGCGGCGACGCATCGTTGACCGACGTGACAGGCACAGTTCGGGTCGCCAATTCATCAGGCGACATCGACGCGAGCGGTCTTGAGAATAGCGTCGATTTCGTCAGCTCGTCGGGTGATATCAAGGCCAACTATGCGCGGTTTGACGGCGTGAGCACGGTGCACATGCAGGCGCATAGCGGTTCGATCGAACTAAAGCTGCCTTCAGGCGCCGGCGCGAAGATCAGCGCATCGACTTCGAACGGCAGCCTTGATTCTGATATACTGCCGGTTCACGAGAACGATTCGGGCGCCGATGCGAGCGGAACGATCGGCGACGGCCACGCGACCGTGAACGTGACCACCGATAGCGGCGACATCTCGATCAACGGCCACTCCTCATAACATCCGGGATTGAATCGCGCAAAAGGGCCGACTCGCGTCGGCCCCGTCAAATAAAAGGGCCGACTTGCGTCGGCCCCTTCGATTTATCCCTAACGTGTCAGAACGGCGGGAGCGAAGACGTCTGCACGACGCGTTCGTCGTGGAATCCAGTGACGCTCACCTGGACGTAGACGTCGCCGTGGTAGCCGCGCGGCAGCGGCAAGAGCAGCCGCGAACGCATGCCGCGGACGCCGCCTTGCGCGATCAAGGTCCCGCGCGCGTCGGTCAACTGAACAGCGGCGTTTGCTTGCGCGTACGACGCCCACGCGATCACGACGGCGCGGCCAAGCCGCGTGTACGTCGCGTCGACCGAGTCGATTTCCGGCAGCGCGCTGCGATCGATCGGCGCAGGACGCGGGGCAACCTTTCGGGCGATCGCGCGCGGCGACAACACCGCAAAGCTGCCCGGCGCTGCCGTGGCCGGCGATGCTTGAACAGGCTTCGTCTGCGCTACGGGTTTGGCTGTCGCTTGAACTGCCGGCGTCGGCACGGGCGCCGCTGAAGGCGCGACTTTTACCGGCGTCGCGGACTTCGCTTTTGCGTTCGCGGAATTCGAGCGCGCGGGCTGCGACTTGTGCGCAAGCGATGCTTGCCCTACGACGGGTTTGGAATCGGACTGCGATGCGGGTGCAGCCGCCGGTGCGGCGGCAACCGCAGCCGGTGCCGAGACTTGCGCTGTGTCCGTCGGTGCATGCGGCCGCGAGATGAGCACGATCAGCGCCAACGCGACCACGCCGCCCGCAACCCAGAGGCTGCCGCGCCCGATCGGCACTTTCGGCTTCTCCGGTTGCGTGGTGATCGGATGATAGATCGAGTGGGATCCCGTGATGACGACGGAGCCGTCGAGATCGCCCGCGACCAACGAGCCGGTTGAAGCGTGCGCGGGGTCGTCGTGCAGCGAGAGGCCGGTCTGCGGTCGGACGGCGGCGGCGGTAACTGCACCCATCTGGAACGCAGGATGGTAGCCTTCGAAATTCTTTTCGACGTCGCTCTTGATGTCGCGCACCGATTTATGGACATCCGCATGCTCGACAGCCGGCGCCGGCCGCATGTCTTCGCGGTAGTCAGAAATTCGCTGTTCGAGCGGCGTCGTCGGCGCGGGTGAGGGCGGCGGCGCAGGCGGCGCGGCGGATGCCGCGATCTCCGCGGGCTGCGGCGCAGAAGCGGGAAGCTCTAACGGTAACGCCATGACGAGCGACTGCGGTGCATCCGATTGCTGCGCGGCAGCTTGCGGCGGCACGGCGACTTGCGTCGGCGCGGCAACTTGCTGCTGCCCCGAATCTTTCTTTTCGATAGAATCGTTTCGTTGCGCCGCATCCTTCGCGGGCGCCGAGCCATTCGTCGGCGCGGCATCGCTCGCGGCCGCGGAAGTTTTCGCAGACGCCGCGTTTTTCGCGGGCGCGGAATCTTTCGAAACCGCGGCATCCTTCGCGGGCGCGGAGTCCTTCGCGGGCGTCTCAGCGGCTTTGGCGACGCCGTTCTTCGAGATCTGAGCCGCGACTGCGGGCCGACTGACGTCGGCCGCTTCGGCAGGGATCCTTTCGGCAGGGGTCCGTTCGGCAGAGGGTTTCGGCGCGTCGGTGTTCGCTGCGGGCTGCGGTGCCGCGCTCGGAACAAACGCCGGTGCACTTGCACGCCGCTCGACGAATGGCGATTTGTCCGCGCGATCCAACAGATCTCCCGCCGCGCGCTGCACGACATCCCAGACCATGCGCGTGCTGCGCCGTCCTTGCGAAACGGCGACGGACGCCTCGATGGCGCGCGGATGATTCCATCCTTCGTTATCGCGTTTGGCGCGATCCCAACGGATCGGCAATTCGAGCATCGCGGTGGCGCCCGGCTCGAGCCAGACCGGCTCGTGTTTCGGGAACGTCAGCGCCGGATGCGCCGTGAAGTCGGGTGTGAAATCGTCGGCGGTGCCGCTCAAACTGCGGATGTTGCAATACAGGATGAAGCCGCGCAGCACGCCCTCTTCAACGATAGGCTCTTTCCACGAGAGCACCAGCGTGGCGTCGGTGCTTGCGCCCGAGACCAGCTCGCGCTCGATCGTGCTCAATGTCTGACCGGCCGCGTCCTTGACCGTGATCACGGCCTTGCGATCGCGCGGCAGCTGGGCGTCGGCCCCGAAGGTCACGGCGACTGTGCGGGTCTCATGCGCCTGGAGGGTGAGCGACTGGGGCTTGACGGATGCGGTCTCGAGGTGCGACGCAACTGTGACGCGGCACAAAACCGCTCGGTCTGTGTCGTTGTGCACTTGTAGGTCGTATGTGGAAGCCGTCCCTGGCGTGATGTACCAGCGCACGGACTTATCAGCGGAATCTACGGTTAAATTCTTTGCCATTTGCTTGCTCGCTAAGTCGTGTTATCGTCAGAACCACGCGGTTTCCGCATCATCCAGGGTGGGACGCGCAAGCGAGCGAATCCCCAAAATCGGACGCCTCTATGCCCCCTCGAAACCAGAGTCATACGACCGTCCGTTCGTATAGGACAAGGACAACTACAAAACGTGACCGGGAACCTGAACCGCGAGCTATCCTGGCTGGATTTTAACGCCCGCGTCTTGGCGCTTGCCGAAAACGACCGCCTGCCGCTGCTCGAGCGCGCACGCTTCCTGGCCATCTGCAGTCAGAATCTCGACGAGTTCTTCCAAGTGCGCGTGGGCGGTCTCAAAGTGCAGATCAGCGCCGGCGAAAGCGCGACGTCCGCCGCTGCCGTCACGCCGCAATCGCAGCTGGTCGAGATCCGGCCGCGCGTCGAAGAGCTCGTCACGCGAGCCGCACGCGCCTTTGAAGATTCGATCGTGCCCGCGCTCGCGCAAGCCGAGATCGCCATCGTGCCGTTCGCCGCGCTCGACCAAGCCGAACGCGAACACATGTCGTCGGTCTTCGCCGATCAGATCTTCCCGGTGCTCACGCCGCTCGCCGTGGATCCCGCGCATCCGTTTCCGTACATCTCCAACCTGAGCTTGAATCTTGCGGTCGTGATCGCAGCGGAGGGGGACGAGCCGCGCATCGCCCGCATCAAAGTGCCGGGCTCGCTGCCGCGCTTCGTGCCGACGCAGCGCAACCGCTCGAACTTGAGCGATGTCGGACGGTTCGTGCCGCTCGAGCAAGTCATCGCCGCGCATCTCGACGCGCTCTTCCCCGGCGTGCAGATCTTGGGCACGCACCTCTTCCGCGTCACGCGCAACGCCGACATCGCGCTCGAAGACGAAGCCGAAGATCTGCTCGCGGCCGTCGAAGAAGTTCTGCGCCTGCGCCGCCGCTCACCGCACGCCGTGCGCTTGGAGATCGCCCCGGGCATGACGCCCACCGTGCGCGCGTTGCTGCTCGACGAACTCGAAATCGAATCGTCCGACGTCTACGTGGTGCCGGGCACGCTCGATCTCGGTTCGCTCTGGAGCATGTACGCGCTGCGCCGCCCCGAGTTAAAGTTCGACCCGTGGATGCCCGTGACGCCGCCGCGCCTCGTACCCGCAGAACCGGATCGCCCGGTCGATTTCTTCCGCGTGCTCGGCAACGGCGACGTGCTGCTGCACCATCCGTACGACTCGTTCGCCAAATCCGTGGAAGCGTTCATCGACCAAGCGGCGCGCGATCCGAACGTCATGGCGATCAAGCAGACCATCTACCGCACGTCGGGCGGCGAAAGCCGCATCATCAAATCGCTGATCCGCGCGGCCGAAGCCGGCAAGCAAGTCGTGGTGGTGGTGGAAGTGACCGCGCGCTTCGATGAAGCGGCGAACATCGAGTGGGCGCGCGCGTTGGAGCAAGCCGGCGCGCATGTCGTCTACGGCATCGTCGGCCTGAAGACGCACGCGAAGCTGCTGCTCGTCGTGCGGCGCGAAGAAGGCGGCCTGCGCCGCTACACGCACGCCAGCACCGGCAACTACAATCCGAAGACGGCGGAACTGTACGAAGACATCGGGCTTTTGTCCGCCGATCCCGTGCTCGGCAACGACGTAGCGGAAGTCTTCAATTACCTCACCGGGTATTCGAAGCAGAGCGAATACGACAAATTGCTCGTCTCGCCGGTCGGCTTGCGCCGCCGCCTGAACGACATGATCCGTGCGCAGGCAAAGCCCGGCGGCGAGATCGTCATCAAGATCAATCATCTCACCGATCCGGAGATGATCGGCGTGCTGGAGTCGGCGTCGCAGGCGGGCGCGCGCATCGAGCTGATCGTGCGCGGCATGTGCTGCCTGCGGCCGGGCGTGCCGGGCGTCTCCGACAACATCCGCGTGCGGTCGGTGGTCGGGCGTTTTCTGGAGCACTCGCGCGTCTATCGCTTCGGACCGGCAGGCAGCGGCGCGGCGTACTACATCGGCTCAGCGGATCTCATGACGCGCAATCTCGACCGCCGCGTGGAGTCGCTCGTGCCGGTCGCCGACCCGGCGTTGCAGGCGCGGCTCGAAGACGTCCTGGCCGTCAACTTGACCCACGACGCCATCGCGTGGACGCTGCAACCGGACGGTTCGTGGCGGCGCATCAACGGCGATCACGGCGTGCCGAGCCAGCGCCGCTTCCAAGAGATCGCTCTGTCGCGCGTGCAGCGCCAGGCCGAGCCAGTTGGCTGAGCGCGTTCGGCAAGTCGACGCGCCCGTTCTCGCAGGCACGCGCCTCGTACGCGGCGCGGGCGGCGTGGTGTCGCGCTCGCTGCCCGGCGGCGCGGTCGAAATCGCGTTGGTGCATCGGCCGGGCTACGACGACTGGACGCTGCCCAAAGGCAAACTCGATCCCGGCGAGATCGAAGAGTACACGGCAGTCCGAGAGATAGAGGAAGAGACAGGCTTACGCTGCCGCTTGGAGCGTTGGCTCGGCACCACGCGCTATCTGGATCACAAAGGCCGGCGCAAGGTCGTGCACTATTGGCTCATGCGGCCGCTGTCCGGATTTTTTGCTCCGAACAAAGAGGTTGACGAACTGCGCTGGGTCGCGCCGCACAAAGCCGCCGATCTCATGACATACGAACACGATCGCGGTCTTTTGGGGCGGCTCGACGGCCGCATGGAATTGCCGCACCAACCGCATCTGCGCGCCGTCTATCTCGTTCGGCACGCCAAAGCCGGCGACCGCGAAGAGTGGGAGGGTCCTGACGAAATGCGGCCGCTCACCAAGAGCGGTCTGAAACAGGCCGAGACGTTGGCCGAGCGCTTAGCCGCATTTTCTGTCACGCGCATCATGTCGAGCCCGCACGTGCGCTGCCTGGAGACGGTCGAACCGATCGCGCGCCGCTTGGGGCTCCGCGTCGTGTTGTCCGACGCGCTTGCCGAGGGTTCGGATCCCGCGGCAGCGCGGGCGATCATCGACGAAGCCGCGCAAAGCTCCACCGTCTTGTGTTCGCACGGCGACATCATCGCCGGCGTCATGGAACATTTCGCAGAAGCGGGCGTCGTCTTGGAAGGCGAGCCGCGCTGGGAAAAAGGTTCCGTGTGGGCGCTGGAAACCGACGGCTCGCGCGTGCACGCGGCCCGCTCCATCCCCGCGCCCTGATCGTATTTTCTGAAGGGGCCGACGCCAGTCGGCCCTCCGTTCTGTCCCCTAAGGCGGTCTTGCGTAGATTAGATGCTCTAATCTACGCAAGAATTGCGTAGAATCGCACCGGGCAAGTCAATTTGAACCTACGCGGCCTCCGAACTTGGCGACCTGGCAAGTCCGCCCGGAAATGTTCTAGAACCGCTACGCGGTGACAGAAAAGGGCTGCATAGCATACGGATCAACGACCAGAACCGCATCTGCTTCCGATGGACCGGCGACGGCGCGGCCGGCGTCGAAATCGTTGACTATCACTGAAAGGATCGTTATGTCATCGACCATGAGGCTGGCGCCCGTAACGCCGGGTGAAATCCTTCTCGAGGAGTTCATGAAGCCGTCTGGTCTGAGCGCCAACGCGCTTGCCATCCGTCTGCGCGTGCCGGCGACGGAATCGCGGCGGTGCTAAACGGCCGACGCAAGATCACGCCGGAGACGGCGATGCGCCTTGGTGTGTTCTTCGCCACCAGCGCAAAGTTTTGGTTGAATCTGTAATCCGCGCACGATCTTCAAGTACTGGATGATCAGATTGGCGGCACAGTGGAACGCGACGTGCAACCGCTGGCTCTGCCATCTCGGAAGAAAGGATGGTCAAGATCAGCGACGAGGCGCGCATCGAGGTCGGATCTCTCTCGCTAGAGGCCGATCAGTTTTCCGATATTCTCGCAGACTTGATCGATGACGCCCGAGCTCACGCGGCCTTTGCGCGACGCGTTTCGCGCTCGCCAGTCAAGCGACGTTACTTGATCCGATAGAACTGCGCCGGTGACGTGTTGGTTTCCCAGGATCGGGACTTCGAATGGATAGCCTTTCGGTTGGCCCGTGATCGGACAGACGATTGCGAGTGACGTTTTCCCGTTATATTCGGCGGGTGACAACACGAGGGCTGGGCGTCGCCCGGCCTGCTCGTGACCCTTTTGCGGATCGAGCGTCAGCCAGACGATATCGCCGGCATCCGGGATGTCTCCCGCACGTGCGCGGGTCACCAAGCCTCGTTACCTACCGGACCTTCTGCGAACATCTCTCCGTGGAGGTTGTCAGGCGTGATCTGCGCGAGCATTTCTTTAAGACTTCTTCGGTGACGCGGTCGCAAGACGAGCCCTTGACCGGACGCCTCGACATCAAGTTCGTCACCTTCGTTCATCCGCGCCCGTTCAAGCATCTGCTTCGGCAGTCGAACCGCGAGGCTGTTTCCCCACTTGGAAATGAAGATCGTCAAGACGTCCGCTCCTCAATGTATATACTCGGTATATACAATTATGCGTATTCCCGGCAAGTACCTGCGTGGGATCTTTGAGAGTTCGTTCAGCCCGCGCACGTTAGAGATACAAGGCTTCTGATCGCGCCCCGATTCTCGCCGTAACTATCGCGAATTCGGCGCCTTCGTCAATATTTGTGCTCAAAGATCGACGGCTAGAGCGCTTGTGCGGAGCCGCCCCAACGTAGGCCGACATGAGGTCGGCCCCTTCAGGCCGAACGCATCCGTCCCCCCAAAACACGAGGAATACAGAGCCGATGTATCCCGACGATTTGTTCCGCGAATTTGACCGCATGTTCGCCGAGCTAAGCCTGCCGATGACGAGCCACGCGCGCCGCGGCTCGTTCAATCCGAACGCCGACGTGCAGCTCACCGACGGCGGCCGCACGGTGCTCGTGCGCGTGGAACTGGCCGGCGTGCTCAGCGACCACATCAAGCTCGTCGTGGAGGGCGCAACGCTCTACCTCGCCGGCGCCCGTGTAAACGACGCGCGCCGCGCCGACGCCATCTTGCAAAAGGAGATCGACTACGGCTACTTCCTCAAGAAGATCCAGCTCCCGTCCCCCGTCGCCGTCGGCGGCGCGAAAGCCGAGTACAACGACGGCATGCTGACCATTGTTCTGCCGATAGCCGCGGAGCGACGCATCGGTCGCGCCGACCGCACTGAGATCCGCATGATCTGCAAGGCGCGCGCCTGATGCCAAAGACCCCGCGCGAATCCAGCAACGTCCCGTCCGAACTCGCGATCCTGCCGCTGCAGGACGGCGTGCTGCTCCCGAACACCGTCATGCCGATGGCCGTGACCAAGCAGTGGGGCATCAAATTAGTAGAAGACGCGCTCAAAGCCGGCCTTCCGGTGGGCGTCGTCGCTTTGAAGGACCGCGATGCCTCACCGCCCGGTCCGGACGACGTGCATCTCGTCGGCACGGTCGCGATCATTCAGAAGATGATCAAGGTGCCCGACGGCACGCTGCGCTGCATCATCTCCGGCACGGTGCCGTTCCGCATCGAAGAGTTCAGCCAAGCGCAGCCGTATCTCGCCGCGCACGTCGAGCAGTTGGAAGAGATCACGCCCGAGTCCGACGAGCTCACCGCGCTCTCGCGCAACCTCGCAGGCCAGTACACGCGTCTGCTCGGCTACCTGCCGTCGGCGCCGAAAGAGCTGGAACTCGAAGTCAACAACATCAGCGATCCGAATCTGCTCTCGTACTTCGTCGCGTCCACCATGCGGCTGGACGTCGGCGATAAGCAGGCGGTGCTGGAAGAACGCAACACGCTCGAGCGCCTGAAGATGCTCACCGCGTTCTTGTCGCGCGAGCTGGATGTATTGGAACTGGGTCACAAGATCCAGACCGACATCCAAAAAGAGATGGACAAGAACCAGCGCGAGTACTACTTGCGCCAGCAGCTCAAAGCCATCCAAGACGAATTGGGCGAGACCGATCCCACGCAAGCCGACATCAAAGACCTGCGCGAGAAGATCGAAGCCGCCAAGATGCCTGAAGACGCGAACAAAGCGGCCATGCGCGAGCTGGACCGGCTCGGTAAAATCCCGTCCGCTAGTCCCGAGTACTCGGTGATCCGCACGTATTTGGATTGGCTGGTCACGCTGCCGTGGTCGGTGACGACGCAGGACAGCCTCGATATCGAAGAAGCACGCAAGATCCTAGACGAAGACCACTACGACCTAGAGAAAGTCAAAGACCGCATCCTCGAGTATCTGGCGGTGCGCAAGCTCAAGAACACCTTGTCCGGACCCATCTTGTGCTTCGTCGGGCCGCCCGGAGTGGGCAAGACGTCACTTGGTAAATCCATTGCGCGTGCGATGGGGCGCAAGTTCGTGCGCTTGTCCGTTGGCGGCGTGCGCGACGAAGCCGAGATCCGCGGCCACCGCCGCACCTACATCGGCGCGATGCCAGGTTCGTTCATCCGCGCCATCCGCGATTCGGGCTCGGCCAATCCGCTCATCATGATCGACGAGATCGATAAAGTCGGCGCCGATTTCCGCGGCGACCCGTCATCCGCGCTGTTGGAAGTGCTGGACCCGGAGCAGAACAACACGTTCCGCGATCATTACCTCGATCTGCCGTTCGACCTGAGCCGCGTGTTGTTCATCGCGACGGCCAACCAGTTGGATACGATCCAGCCGCCGCTGCTCGACCGCATGGAGATCATCCCTCTTGCCGGTTACACGCAGGCCGAGAAGATCGCAATCGCGCGCAAGTATTTGATCCCGAAGCAACTTGCTGCGAATGGTTTGACGGCGAAGAAATGCCGCATGACGACCGACGCGGTAGCCGAAATCGCGGGCAACTACACGCGCGAAGCCGGTGTGCGCAACCTCGAACGCGAGATCGCGACTGTTTTCCGCAAAATCGCGCGCAAAGTGGCGTCCAATCCGAAATTCACAGCAGTCGTCACCGCCAAGAACGTGCACGAGTACTTGGGCAAGCAGCGCTTCTTCGCGGAAGTCGCAAAGCGCACAGCGTCTAAGGGTGTCGCGACAGGCCTAGCAGTCACCTCGGTTGGCGGCGACATCTTGTTCGTCGAGTCTACGGTTATGCCGGGCTCCGGCAAGTTGACCTTAACCGGTCAACTCGGCGACGTCATGAAAGAATCTGCACAAGCTGCGCTGTCGTTTTTGCGCAGTCGCTCGAAAGAGCTTGGCCTGGACAAGAATTATTTCTCCAAGCATGACGTTCACATCCACGTGCCTGCCGGCGCGGTGCCGAAGGATGGCCCTTCAGCCGGAGTGGCTATGGCCACGTCACTTGCATCAGCCATGCTCAACAAGAAAGTTGATTCGGGCGTTGCCATGACCGGCGAAGTGACGCTGACAGGTCAAGTACTGCCAATCGGCGGCGTCAAAGAGAAGGTTCTCGCCGCTCGCCGCGCGGGGATCAAGCACATCATCTTGCCGCTCCGAAATGAAGCCGATGTCGTCGAAGACGTGCCGCCGGAAGTTCGCAAGGTGATGAAGTTTACGTACGCGGACGAGCTGTCGCAGGTCCTGAAAGCCGCGCTCGGCGAGAAACTGATTTCGCCGGCGGTCGTCGTCAACGGACGACGGAACGGTAACAAGCTGCCGGCAGCAGCGCGCCGCTGAGTACGATCTAAGCTCTTTATCACGCTATCGCGCATTCGGTTTTGAATCTAACCCGCAGATAGCGATTCCGGCGGTCGCTAAAGCGTCGAATTCCAGATCGCCTCTAAATTCGTGCGCGCTGACAGCTCAGCCGGCAGTGCAGGGTCAGAGACACGGCGGTTTGCGGGATCGGCACTTGGGCTCCATTCGCAGTTGGAACGATATCGCGCTCTCAACGCCGCCACTTATAGTCTGTAGACTCATCGTCATCAGCGCTATAAACTCGTTAAATAGCTGCATGAACAAGCTGACCGGACGCACGCGCCAGGCAAAGACCAAGCCGAAGCTATCTGAACAGGAAGCCTTCGGACTTGCAGTCCGGGAGCGCCGCTTAGAATTGGGCGTGTCACAGGAAGGCCTGGGTGAACTTGCTCGCCTTCATCGGACGTATGTTGGTAGCATCGAGCGGGGCGAACGCAACGTAAGTCTTCGTAACATATTTGCGATCGCGAGTGCACTGCGAATCCAGCCTTCCGATCTAATGTCGGAGGCTGAGAGCCGAACGCTAATATGAGAGGCGCGGCGATCAGTGGCTAAGTCCGCCGCTCCAACTTGGGCCGATGATCTTGTCCTTTACTTTCGCGAGCTTGGAAACAGAGCGCATTACTCTGAGCTTTACAAGCACATTCAAGCGAATCCGAAGCGTAAGCTAGTTCGCGAGTGGCAAGCTGTCGTACGGCGCACAATCGAAGAGCACTCATCAGATACAACTATCTGGTCGCGACGACGTCTCCCGGACTTGTTTAGGTCTGTCAACGGACTGGGAGCTGGCGTTTGGGAGCTCCGTGACGCCGCTTACGTGCCGGTCTTTTCGCTGGCTGTCGGCGAGGAGGTCCGAAGGACCGATCTGCATCGGGAGTTCGGAGGCAGCGGACAAGGAGGCATAAGTCCGTCAACCAGGAGCTCAAACGTGTTTCTTTTTTCGGATCCGACAACCGGGCTTCAGCACGGATATGTCGATGGTTGGAAAAGCGACGGTTGTTTTCACTATACGGGCATGGGGCAGCGCGGCGATCAAGAAATGACATCTGGAAATGCCTCCATTTTAACGCATAAAAAGCGCAGCCGACCGCTCCGACTTTTCGACGGGAGCCGAGGCACGGTGACGTATATGGGGCAGTTTGAGGTCGATGCAGATGAGCCGTTCTACTTTACCGATGCGCCAGAAACCGGCGATGGCCCGACCCGAACCGTAATCATGTTTAGGTTGCGCCCCGTCGGCGATGTAGCGCGAAGTATGATCGTAGAAGAGGCGCCGCCTTACTCGTTGATAGTTACTGAAGTGCCAATTGAAGCTCAGCTTACAGAACGGATGTTCATAAACCCGCGCGCTCAGGTCACCGAAGCCGAGCGCAAAGAGTCCTCGTTGGTTCAATTGTTCAAGAACTACGCGGAACGAAATAGCCTGACTCCGATTCGGAACAAGATTGTGCCGGCCGGCGAAGCAAAGCCACTATTTACCGACATATACGTAAAGGAGCTTGACCTGCTAATTGAAGCAAAAGGGTCTTGTGAGCGAGGCGCAATTCGGATGGCAATCGGACAAATCGCAGACTATCGGAGATACCTCCCGCGCGTACGTTGCGCGATACTGTTGCCGTCGAAGCCGAAGCGGGACTTGCTAGATTTTGCGGGTGTTGAGATGATAGGTGTAATTTGGCCCGTCAGGAATGGATTCGAATCCACACTGGATATCTTGCCGTAGGGCGTCCACGTTTATCGTCGTAACTCTGGTCGAAGGTCTTTCTTGGTTCGCTGAGCCCGATTGATTAAGACCTTTAACTTTTAATGAAACGGACGCCAAATTGGAACCAAATCGGCTTGAAGTCAACCTCAAAAGCGATGTAAATGCCAAGGCGGCATACTGCGCGTTGCTTCGGAAACGAGGTTATGTAGACGTAAAGGTGTGCTCGAGGCCAGCGGACATCGTAGCGTTCAAGGGTTCTGAACGTCATCACTTTGAGATAAAGTTCACTCGGAGGCTAAAGCATTATTTCGGCGCGGCGACCCTTACAGAGTGGGAGGCAGCGGTCTTAAACCCCCACCGGTATACCTTCGTCGTTGCGTATAAGCTCAACGGGGCGTGGAATTTTGACGAGTATAGCGTCGAAGAGTTCATGGCGATAAGTTCGATCCCGCCTTTCAAGATATTCTTTAGGGCAAGCGTGCCGAAGGCCGCTCCAGTCGTAGTCAGGAAAAAATCCAGGCAAGTAGCGGTTACCCTCGCTAGGCTACAGATACTTGTGAAGCTATATGGGGAATTGAGGGAAAGTTTCGCGGAGCCCCGCTGAGCGTCTGGACCGGAAGGCGCTACTAGGGCACTCAAAACCACGTTATAGCGCGTGGATGCCAACGGGGATGCCCTTACCGACAGGGGAGTGGATGATGCGGGAGCGGCCCAGCGATGCGATGATTCTGCTTGCAACGATCCTTGGCTCGAGCATGGCATTTATAGATGGGACTGCGGTAAACGTTGCCCTTCCGGTCATGCAGCGCGATCTACAAGCTTCAATGGCAGACATTCAATGGGTTGTCGAAGCGTTTTCGCTCTTTCTCGCGGCGCTCATACTTGTAGGCGGTGCGTTAGGCGACCGCTACGGACGAAAGCTGATATTCGTTGTGGGAACCGCGCTGTTTACGGCGTCATCAATCGTCTGCGCTCTTTCGCACGGAATCGTTGCGATTGCTATCGCACGATCTATTCAGGGAATCGGAAGCGCGCTGATGGCGCCGGCTAGTCTTGCGATCCTGAGCGCTTGTTTTGAGGGCGATGCGCGCGCGAAGGCCATAGGCACGTGGTCCGCCGCAACCGCGGTTACCGCCGCGGTCGGACCGGCTCTAGGCGGGTGGCTGGTGGACCACGGCGGATGGCAGTGGATTTTCTACATCAATGCGCCGATCGGAGCGGCGGTGATCATCCTAACGCTGTTGTTCGTGCCGGAGAGCCTTAACGAGGAAGAACAAGGCAAGAGCCTAGACTGGCTCGGGGCGACACTCGCTACGGCAGGGCTCGGAGCCGTCACTTACGGTTTGATCCTGGCCGGCTCGACGGCTGCCAACGTAGGTCAGACGATTACGTGGTCAGTCGTCGGAGCCGTCTTGTTAATTGCATTCGTCCTGTCCGAACGCACCGCGTCCAATCCTTTGATGCCGCTGCAATTGTTTAAGTCACGTGTCTTCTCAGGCGTCAATCTCGTCACGCTTCTTTTGTACGGCGCACTATCTGAAGCGTTGTACTTCGTTTCGTTCGACATGATCCAAGTGCATCGATACACGCCGACTCAGGCTGGATTGGCGCTCATGCCGTTCATCGTCTTGATCGCGACGCTGTCGCGCTGGGCGGGCGGCCTCGTCGCGAAGGTCGGCACGCGCACGATGCTTATCGTCGGACCCACGGTCGCGGCTATCGGATTTGCGCTCTTCTCGCTGGCCGGCACGGACGGATCCTATTGGACGACGTTCTTCCCGGGCAACGTCGTTGCCGGACTCGGCATGGCGTTGACCGTTGCGCCGCTCACAACTGCTGTCATGGGCGCGGTCGACGAGAGCCGCCTTGGAATTGCGTCGGGCATCAACAACGCGGTATCGAGAGTCGCCGGGCTTATCGCGATTGCAGCGATGAGCGCTATCGTAGTTGCCGTATACGCGGGGCAGCTTGATCGGCGCCTAAGCGCGATTCAATCTCCTGCGGAAGTCGTCCAGCAAGTGCGGGCGCAAAGCGGCGAGATGGCAGCGGCGCAGATTCCGGCGAGCGCGAACGCCCAAGTCCGAAATCAAGTACGAAGCGCCATGAATGATTCGTTCGCGTTCTCATTTCGCGTGGCGGCGTTGATCGGGGCGGCGCTCGCGGCGGGTGGCGCGCTCATCGCCTTATTGACGATCGGCCAAGACCAGGAGCTCAGAACACGCCCAACCGGTTAGTCCACGCCAGGTAGTCAGGCCTCCAAACCGCGAATAACGCGTGCCCACGCCACCGCCTTTTGCTTGGCGGCCGTTGATGTTTTTGGGAGCGGAAAATGGCTCAAAAAAGAGTTCGAAAAGGCGCGCTAAATGAGCGATGCACGCGCGACGCCGTGGTTGTTCTTGCCAACAATCTCGCAGACACGCTCGTCGCCACATACGGGTTAAAGTCGAAAACTATCTTGGACGGCGGTGGAGTACACGTCGGTCCACCGCACGGTATGCCTCCGAGAGGACATTCGAAAACGAAGAAAGACGCACCAGGTTACGGTTTCTCATTCAAATTAGAGATAAGCAAGTCCGACGATAAGTGGCTCGAGACAGTATTCGATAGGTTGATCGGGGGCGGTCGGCGGACGTTCGATCCAAACGGCAATGAATGGGGCAACGGTCACTCCTAGTTGGTCGCGAGTTCGAACTTAGCCTAATAACGTCGCGGCTATCCCCCGCGGCGATCGGCCAGGGCAGCGTCGTGCTGATCTCGGGCGAACCCGGGATCGGCAAGACGCGCCTTTTGCGCGAAATCGTGTATCAGGCAGAGTCGCTGCGCGCAATCGCGACGGTCGGGCAGTGTTATGAGTACTTGCAGAGCCCACTCGGACCCGTCGCCGATATCCTTGTCGATCTGCACGAGAAGGACAAGCATGCTCTTGAGCGCTTCCCCGACATTCGAACCGTCGTCGACGCCCTAACTTCAACGGCGGCGAACGAAGCGGCCATCGAAAACCTCGATAAGCGCAAACTCTTCACCGCTGTAAGGGGCGCGATCGATGCGTACGCACGAGAGCGACCGGTGCTTCTCGCGCTCGACGACTTGCACTGCGCAGACGCCCTGACGCTGGACCTCGTCCAATATCTGGCGGAGCATGTTCCTCGGTCGCGCCTCGTCATCGTCGCCACTTACCGGTCGGGCGATACCGAGCAAAGCGATAGGCTGCGAAGAGCGCTCGCGAATCTCGCGCGGGGCGCGAACGCGTTCCACAGCGAACTATCCCCGCTTTCTCAGGAACATATCCGCGGAATCTTACGATCCGTTGAGGCGGCCACGTCGTCGGACGATATCCGGCGCATCGCCATCGTGGCGCAGCAATCCGACGGCAATCCGCTTCTCGCAGAAGAACTGTTCAAGGCCGCGGGCACGGCGACCATCGAGCGGACGGAGACGCTGCCGCTGCCGGTGAGCGTTCGGGCGGCGACCCTCGCACGAATCGCGCTCCTCGAGCCAGACGAGCGCCGACTGCTCGTCTGCGCCGCCGCAATTGGTCGGCGCTTCACACCGGCATTGGTCGAGCAGATCGCCCAGCAGTCGGCGGCTGACGTTCTCGCGGCGCTGAAACAGGGCGTCCAACTCCAACTCATCGAGCCGGATGCGGATGGTAAGTCGTTTCACTTCCGGCACGAACTCGTGCGCCGCGCGATCTACGATGATCTCTTGCCGAACGAGGCGCAGGCGCTGCATGCGCGCGTCGCCGCGGCGTTGGAGTCCGCTCCGGATTCGCCGCAGCGTATCGCGGACCTCGCTTATCACTATTGGATGGCCGCGCAGACTGTGAAGGCGGCAGACTTCAACGAAGAATCGGGGGACCGGGCTTTCCGGCTTAGCGCCTACTCCGTCGCAGCAGAGAACTACGAGCGGGCTTTACGCAGCCTCGGGTCGGGCGCGCCGGAGCGTACTGCCGCGATCCAAGAACGCCGCGGCGACGCCCTCTATCACCTAGGTCTGGGAGAAGCGGCCCAGGCAGCTTTTTTCGACGCGCGCGAGTTTTACGAGTCGCGGCGGAACGTCGAAGCGATCGCACGGTTATCGGTCAAGATCGGAATTCTCTACCTCGCCGAAGGGCGCAGCGGCGACGCGATAAAGGCGTGCGAGCTCGCGTTGACGCTCGTTGATGAGAACAGCCCGACGTTCTTCCGCGCTCATTCGTATCTCGGATACATGCTGACGGATAGCGACGGCGACGCCGCCCGGGAGCACTTCCGTCTGGCCGATCGATATACGGGAGTGCGCGCGCCAAATGACGCGCTCGTCTTCCATCAATGCCGAGCGCTTGCGCTTGGGCAGCTCGGCGACGTCGACGCCATGGCTGCAAATTTCCACGACGCATACAGAATTGCGCGAGAACAGGGCGACGTCTCCCTGGCCGTGCGGTGCCTCGGTAATCTTGGTCTGAAGCTGATGGATCTCGGCGAGCGGACTCGCTCGTTGCGGGCCTTCGCCGAGGCCGCAACGCTCATGGAAGAGGAAGAACTATGGGATCTCGATTGCGCGGTCTGCGTGCGGCAAAACGCGTGGGCGAACGTGCAATTCGGCGATCTTCCCGTCGCGAAGACGTTGATTCTTCGCGCGCTTGAATTCCCGACCGATAGCCTGAGGCTTCGTTCCTACGCGGCGCAGGCGGCGCTGCTCATCGGCGTTCGGACGATGGACGATGAGCTCGCCCGTCGTTTCGATAGTTCCAGCGAGCTCGAATCGATTCTCTCGCCCGGCAACGAGTCGCTGCTCGTGACGGCGCTTGCATTCGCCGAACGAGAAATCGCTCTCGGCCGCGCAACGGAAGGCGCAGCGCTGATTCACCGTGTCGTAGAGGCATACGCGGCCGTGCCATTCGCGCGTGACGACGACGGCGCGTTCGTGCTGGCCGCACTCCACAGCTCTGATTCCGACGCTCGGACGGCGCGAGCGTTCGTCGCTCGCTACGTCGACGATACGAAGTCGAAGATCGCGTCGGCGCACTTACTGCTCTACGACGCCGTTCTGGCGCGGCGGTCCGGCGATACGGCACAAGCAACGGCACGTGCCGAATCGGCGCGCGATCTGTACGAGAAGCTGGGTTGGCGCTGGCATGTGGCGCGCTCGTTGGAGATAAGCGGAAAGCTTCGAGACGCAATTGTCGCATACGAACATACCGGAGACGTGCGTTCTGTCCAGCGCCTGAAAGAAATACTCGACCCGGTCAATCGTCGCGGACGCACAAAATCTGAGCTCACCGAACGCGAGCGGGAGATCGCCACGCTCGCGGCCGCCGGCCGCTCGACCAAGGAGATCGCCGATGCGCTCACCTTGAGCCCCCGGACGATCGAAACGCACTTGGCTTCGATCTTCGCAAAGCTTGAGGTTCGCAATCGAGCCGAGCTGATCGCGAAGTGGCGAGACCTGCCCGGAGCGGCGCAGGCCTCGCCGTAGTTGTCGTCACGTTAGATCTTCACTCCCCAGCCTCCGAAGATGCTTGAATCCGCGCCCCGCGGGATCCTGACCAACCGCGTGCGCCCATCGTTCTCGTCGGCCTCGTCCGCGATCGGGTACGTCGGTTTGACCTTCGCTCTGAACTCTTCCATGATAGTCCCCTTTCATTTCGCTCGCCGTGGCGAGCAGCAGTTGATGGGGATATCGTAGCGGTTTGGGTTAGGCGGCCGAATCCGGGGAAGCACGGGGAATTGGCGGCGAGTGTACGGAGAATTGCGGCTCGGGGCAGGCGGTTACCCGAAAGTCCCACGGATGCGCCGTGCGCCGCACAGTGAATTGGCGACTGCGGTCGGACGCAAATCAGACGGCCGACTATTACACTCTCCACCATAGGGCTGGCGATGACCGGCACGGGGAGGATGTATGAGAGCCGCAAAGGCGCTTCATGTTTTCGGCATTTCGGTGCTCTGCCTCGGCGGCATCGCCGTGGGAAGCGCGCTGCACTTGCCCGCGATGGCGGCGCAGGTCTATCAGCAATATCTATCGCCTGACACGACGTGCACGAGCAGTTCACCGTGCACGACGACCACGAACAACGGCAGCGGTCCGGCGAGCGCGAACACGAGCGTCGGCGGCACGGCGCTGACCGGCACGACGAAATTCAACAGCACCTCAAAGACGAAGTTCGCGGTCGGCGTCCTCGGGACCGATTCATCGACGAAGGGCAAATTTGACGTCGGCGTCGAGGGCACGTCGGTCAGCGGTACCGGCGCGCTCGGCAACACGAAGTCGGGCACGGGCGTGAGCGGCGTAGCGACGACCGGAACCGGAGTGAGCGGCGTTTCCACAAACGGATTCGGCGTGACCGGATCATCGACGACCGGCTTTGGTGTTGTAGGTTCGAGCCAAACCGCCGGTATTCTCGGGCAAGGCAATGCCACTGGAAGCACCGGTGTCGAAGCGATTTCGTCCACGAGCAACACAAATGGCACAGGCGTGCTGTCGTATGCGCTCGGCACGGGCGGCGTCGGCGTGTCGGCGAACGGCAACAGCTTCGGTCTGCAGGCGAGCGGCAGTACAGCCGTTCAGGCCACCACTGCAACCGGCACCGCACTTGAACTCGATTCGAGCGGCGGGATCTTGATCAACGGATTTAACAGCGGCACGGAGACCTTTTTCGTCGATGAGCTCGGAGACCTTGACACGACTGGAAGTATCCAAGCAAACTCAGCCGGTATCAGCTCGACGACTTTGAGCCCGTCACTGCAAGCGATTGGCCCGGAATCCGCGTTCGAAGCGATATCCACGGACTCGTCATCCACCACCCCGGCCATTCGGGCCTTTTCGAACGGCGGCCCGCTGTTCGCGGGATACAAAGGCGAAACGCAGGTCTTCTACGTCGACAGTTCCGGCAATGAGATCATTAGCGGCTTCCTCTACACAGCAGGCTCGTGCAACAGCGGATGCATCACGCATGGTCCGCAGCAAAAACGCGTCGTATCGTACGAGTCACGCGAAAGCCAACCCACGATCGAAGACTTCGGCGAAGCGCAACTCGTGAACGGTGAGGCACAGGTCGCGCTGGACTCGTCGTTCGCAAACGTGATCGACAAAAACGCAACCTATATGGTCTTCACATCGCCGGAAGGCGATTGCAACGGCCTCTTCATCGCGCACAAATCCACCGCCGGTTTTGAGGTGCGGGAATTGCGCGGCGGCCATTCAACGCTGACCTTCGACTATCGCATCGTCGCCAAGCCGTTCGGCGACCATTCGGCGCGACTGCCGATGATCGCGTCGCGGGCGCAATTCCCCGAAAACCTCATCCACAAGATGCCGAAATTCAAACCGGCGACGCGCCACTAGTTGGACACATCACATCGCTTCTATAGGGCCGGCGATAACCGGCCTGGAGAGGAATCATGAAATCTCTTAAGTCCTTTCACCTCGTCGGCATTTCCACGTTGTGCCTCGGCGGCATCGCTGTGGGAAGCGCGCTGCACTTGCCCGCGATGGCGGCGCAAGTCTACCAACAATACTTGTCGCCGGACACGACCTGCACGAGCAGCTCGCCGTGCACCACGACCACGAACAACGGCAGCGGTCCGGCGAGCGCGAACACGAGCGTGGGCGGCACGGGGCTGACCGGCGCAACGAAATTCGTCGGCACCTCAAAGACCAAGTTCGCCGTCGGCGTGCTCGGCTCCGATTTGTCCACGAAGGGCAAATACGACGCCGGCGTGGAGGGCACGTCGGTGAGCGGCACCGGCGCTTTAGGGAGCACGAAGTCGGGAACCGGCGTGAGCGGTGTGGCGACAACCGGAACGGGCGTGAGCGGCGTCTCCACGAGCGGAACCGGTTTGGTCGGTACTTCAACCTCCGGCACGGGCCTGTACGCGAGCAGCTCCGGTTTGGCCGCAGAAACCCAAAGTAGCGGCAATAGCGGAATAGGATTGGAAGCGATCTCAAACGTCAGCGCCACGAACGGCACCGGCATACTCTCGTATGCCAACGGCACCGGCGGTGTCGGCGTGTCGGCAAATGGCGCGAGTTTTGGTCTGCAGGCGACGGGCGTCACCGGAGTACAAGCGCAAGGCGGCAATAGCGGTTCGGCGTTCGAGGCCGACAGCAACGGCGGATTGTTTTACACCGGCTACCTGAATGGAACCTTAAATTATGTCGTCGACAGATTCGGGAACGTCGAATCCAACGGCGGCCTGTCGGGGGCTAACGCTTCGTTCAACGAAACCGGCGGCGGAGTTCCGACCCTCAGTGCCGGAAATCCGGAGGGTGCGATCAACGCAGTTACAACCGATCCGTCGTCTGCAACCGGAGCCGTCCGATTCTTTACGCAGGGCGGTCCCTTCATGCAGGGGTACAACGGAAGCACCCTTGAGTTCACAGCAGACGGTGCGGGCAACATCTTCATGAACGGTCTGATCTACACGGGTGGAGGTTGCAGCAGCGGCTGCATCGCGCATGGTCCAGTCCAAAAACGCGTCGTGTCGTATACGCCGCGCGAGAGCCAGCCAACGATGGAAGATTTCGGAGAAGGCCAGCTCGTCAATGGCGTAGCGCACGTGGCGCTCGATCCCGCGTTCGCAAACGTGATGAACCAAAATGCGAGCTATTTGGTCTTCGCGATGCCGGAGGGCGACTGCAACGGACTCTTCATCGCGGCGAAGTCGAAGACGGGGTTCGATGTGCGCGAGCTGCGCGGCGGACATTCGACGCTCAGCTTTGAGTACCGCATCGTGGCGAAGCCGTTCGGCGATCATTCGGCGCGGCTGCCTATGGTCGAACTGCGGTCGCAGGCGAACAACAGCGTGTTCCACACGATGCCGCGCCTCAAACCGGCCACGCGGGGCTGAAGCCGCCATGGAGGGCGGTCCGTATGGGCCGCCCTCCATGCTTATGCGTGTGCCCGAAAGTCCCGCAAGCACGCCGGAAAGCGGGAACCCAGCGTTTGGATACTACATTTCTCCCGGGAAGCCGGCGATGTCCGGCATGAGGAGAGATGATGAGAGTTCCAAACGTCCGTCAACTGGGCGTCGCTTCGGCGCTCTGTCTTGGCAGTTTTGCCCTCGGAAGCGCGCTGCACTTGCCGGCGATGGCGACGCAGGTCTACGAGCAATATCTGTCGCCGAATACGGCCTGCAACAGCAGCTCGCCATGCACGTCTACCACCAACAACGGCAGCGGTCCGGCGAGCGCGAACACGAGCGTCGGTGGCACGGCGTTGACGGGCACGACGAAATTCAACGGCACGTCGAAGACGAAGTTCGCCGCCGGCGTGCTCGGCACCGATTCGTCGACGAAGGGCAAGTTCGACATCGGTGTGGAGGGCACGTCGGTGAGCGGTGACGGCGTTCAGGGTACGTCGAAGAGCGGAATCGGCGTCAACGGCGTCGCCAATAGCGGTTTCGGCGTCAGCGGCACTTCGTCGAACGTCGGCGTGTTGGGTAACGGTTCTACCGCCGGCGTCGAGGGAAGGGGGAATGCCGCGGGTGTCCTCGCGATCGCGAACGACAGCGCAGGCAACGGGACCGGTCTGGTTGCAGTCGCAAACGGAGCCGACGGCGTCGGCGTGGCGGCAATCGGTGCGAGCTTCGGTCTGCAGGCTTCCGGTCCAACAGCAATTCAAGCCATAGGAAACAACAACGCGGCGGACACTGCCGTGGAAGCGGTTTCCAGTGGCTCCGCCTTCTACACCGGCTTCAGTGGCGGAAAATTGACATTCATCGTCGACGGAAGCGGCAACGTGGAAACCGAAGGTTTCGTGTCTGGAACTGCCGCTTCGTTCGATAACGCGTGCTGCGACCCGGCGCTCGACGTGGTGTCGCCCCAATATGCACTCTTCGCTACTACGACCAATTCGTCATCGACAAATGCAGTTATCAACGCCTTCACCGCAGGCGGGCCGCTCTTTCTCGGAGTCAACAGATCGGCCGACACATTCATCGTCGACGCCGCGGGCAACGTCACCATCGCTGGTAAGATCTTCACCGCCGGAATGTGCAGCAGCGGTTGCATCGCACACGGCCCGCGCCAACAACGCGTCATCTCATACGCGCCGCGCGAGAGCCAGCCCACGATAGAGGACTTTGGGGAAGGCCAGCTCGTCAACGGCGAAGCGCGCATCGCGCTCGATTCTGCCTTTGCGAACGTGATCGACAAAAGCGCGAACTATCTCGTCTTCGCTATGCCGGAAGGCGACTGCAACGGTCTCTACATCGCGGCGAAATCATCGATGGGATTCGAGGTGCGCGAACTGCGCGGCGGCCATTCCACGCTCGGCTTCGAATATAGGATCATCGCCAAGCCGTTCGGCGACCATTCGGCACGGCTGCCGACGGTCGTGATGCCGGCGCCGCCGCCGCATCCTGAGATGCGTAGGATGCCGAATCTCAAGCCGCCGCAACGAGGCATTCATAAATGACGTGGGCCGACTAGCGTCGGCCCCTGCGGACAAGATGCCGGCGGACCGTAAAGGTCCGCCCTACGTTCATAACAGGGAGGCGGCGGCGCGGTCCACGAGCCACGTGAGCGCGCCGCGCTTAGGCACGACGCCTTGCGCGGGTAACAATGCGGGATCGACAGGACCCGAAAGAACCTTTTGCAAGATCTCTGCCTTGGCGGAACCTTCCGTGAGGAACACCGCCGCGCGGCCCGCGTTGAGCGCTGAATACGTGAGCGTTAGCCGCCATGGCGAAGCAACGCCGGAATCCACGCGATTTGCGGCGCACGGTTGATCCGCGACCTTCAACGCCTCTGTGTGTGGGAATAGCGACGCCGTGTGGCCATCCGGGCCGAGGCCGAGATAGATCAGATCGAAGACGGGCGTGGTGACGCCGAAAAAGGACCGCAGCCGCAAATTGTAATCGAGCGCGCCGACGTGCGGCTCCAGTTCACCCATCATGCGGTGGACGTTCGCATCGGGGACGAGACCGCCAGACAATAGCGCGTGGCGCGCCATGCCGTAGTTGCTGTCGGGATCTTCCGGGCCCACGCAGCGCTCATCGCTCCAGAAAAGATGCGTGTGCCGCCAGTCCACCTTGACCGCGTGCGGGGCCTCAGCCAACAATGCGAGCATCGCCTTCGGCGTTGATCCGCCGGAGAGCGCCACGGCGAACCGGCCGCGCGCCGCAATCGCAAGCCCGGCCGCTCGCACGAACGCCTCGGCGCCCGCTGCGGCGACGTCCGCGGGCGACTCGAGCACGCGCACGTTTGGCGTGGAGGTCTTGCTCATTCGGCGCGCAGCACGGCGTCGAAGCGCGCGTCGCGATCGAGCGATCCGATGCAGCGGTCGAGTAACACGGCTTCCTCTTGCGGATCGGCGGCAAACGCAAGCCGGCGAACTTCCGCGCCGCGTGCATCGAACGCGCGCCCTTCGATGCGTTGCGCATCTACATCCCACGTGACGTCAAGCGCCGCCGACGATTTCGACGATCCAAACGTGAGCCGCGTGACTGAGCCGAGATCGCCGCCGTGGTTCGTGACGCCGACGATCGAGCCGTGACCGGATAGGCGCGGCAGACACGTCGTGATCCAGCCTGCCAAGAGCAGCGCGCGCGCCGGCGGCGGCACGACGCCATCGGCTGAAGCCGAGCACTCGATGACGCAGTGATCGAAGTCGGGGATGAGCGCCGTGACGACCGGATCATCGCAGCACGCGGCGATCGTTTCTCGCCACGCAGTCGTGCGCTTCCAGTTCAGATCTGCCACCGCGGTCGAACCGCCGTGGAACTCGGACAGACGACGGAGCGTGTCGAGTGCGGCGGCGCCATCGCCGAAATCTTTCGAATCCACCACGATCTTCGTCGCGAGCGGCGCGATCAAACGGAAGAGCCGGGTGGAGAACGGCGAGCCGCCGTTCCACCACAAGACCATGGGCAGGTCGCGGCTGAGCAGGCTGATGGCGGTAGAAGCAAGACGCGCTGCTTGATCGGTGTGCGCGAGCAGCACGATGCGCTCGCTGCAGACCGACGAGTCCTCGCCCGCATCCGAGCACTGGCTCAAGACCCACGCGAGCACCTGATCTTCGGGCGCGGCAAAATCCATCGCGATGCCGATTGAACGGATCGGATGCGTGGCCGCAAGCTTCGCGACCACGGATGAGATGGCGGGCGCGTCGTGCAGATCCTCGAGGTAGGTGACGAGATTCATCGCGCACGAGCGCGACGGAGCGGGCGTGGCGCTGCCGGCCGGGCGCTCCCAGCGCTTGGCCAATACGGATTCGACCGCAGAGACCTCCACCGGCTCGAAGCCGTTCGGCGCGGGTCTGGCGCTGCCGTCTTGTGCGATCATAGACGCCGCCACTCGCGGCCATCATCGGCGAGCAGTTTGTCCGCTTCCGGCGGTCCCCACGAACCGGCCGCATAGTTCGGAAAATTCGCCGGCGGTTTTTCGGCCCACGCGGTCAGCACCGGATCGATGAGGGCCCAGGCCGCTTCCACGCCGTCGGAGCGGTCGAAGAGCGTCTGCACGCCTTTCATGCAATCCAAGATGAGCCGCTCGTACGGCGACGAGTCTTCGCGGCCGAACGTGGCACCGTAGCCGAAATCCATGTTGACCGAGCGGATGCGCATGTTCGGGCCGGGCACCTTCGCGCCGAACTTCAGCGTGATGCCTTCGTCGGGCTGGATGCGCAGCGCGAGCACGTTGCCTTCCAATTCGGAGATCTGCGCGTTGCGAAACGGCAAGTGCGGCGCTTGTTTGAACTGCATGACGATTTCCGTCACGCGCTTGGCCATGCGCTTGCCCGACCGCACGTAGAACGGCACGCCGGCCCAGCGCCAGTTGTCCACCACGAACTTGAACGCGGCATAGGTGGGGGTGGACGAATCGGGCGCGATATCCGGCTCTTGACGATAGCCCACCGCATCGGCGCCGGCGATGAAGCCCGGGCCGTACTGACCGCGCACCGCGTACTTGTCGACTTCGTGCGGTGCGATCGGGCGCACCGCCTTCACCACGCGCACCTTCTCGTCGCGGAAATCCGTGGCATCGAACGACGTGACCGGCTCCATGGCGACGAGCGAGAGCAGCTGCAGCGCGTGGTTCTGGATGACGTCGCGCACCACGCCGGTCTCTTCGTAGAAACTCGCGCGGCCTTCGATGCCGAGACTCTCGGCCACCGTGATCTGCACGTGATCCACATAACGCCGGTTCCAGATCGGTTCGAAGACGCCGTTGGCGAAACGGAAGACCAAGATGTTCTGAACGGTCTCTTTGCCGAGATAGTGGTCGATGCGGTAGATCTGATCTTCGCCGAGGTAGCGCAGCATCTCGGTGTTGAGCTGCTTTGCCGACGCGAGATCGCGGCCGAACGGTTTTTCCACGATGATGCGCGTGAAGGCGCGGTTTTGCGATGCGTCGGCGGCCTCGATCATGCCGGCATCGTGCAATTGCTGGACGATGTCGCCAAACAGACTCGCCGGTGTGGCGATGTAGAAGATGCGGTTGCCGGCGGTGCCGTACTTGGGATCGAGTTTGGCAAGTTCGGCCTTCAGCTGCGTGTAGCACTTCGGGTCGTGGAAGTCGCCCGAGAGATAGTACGTCCGCGCCGAGAGGTCTGCGAGCACGGCGGCGTCTTGCACGCGCACGTCGCCGGATGTGGCCACCGAGTCGGACAGCCGCTTGCGAAATGTCTCGTCGTTGCACGAGTCGTCGCGCGAGAATCCGACCATGCAGAATCCCGGCGGCAGCAGCTGCGCTTGCGCCAGGTTGTAGACGGCGGGGAGTAGCTTCCGCTTTGTGAGGTCGCCGGTCGCGCCGAAGATGACGAGTTGCGCAGGCTGCGTGGCGCGGTCTTGCGTCACGCCTTGCGCGAACGGATTTTCGATCGTGGAAGTCGCCAAGGCGATCAGGCCTTGGGCCGACTAGCGTCGGCCCCTTCGGATGACTTCGCGTTGGGCCGACTAGCGTCGGCCCCTTCAGACGACGATTTTGCGCCGTTGGCGGCGGGTTCGGCTTTCACCGCGTGGCCGCCGAACTGGTTGCGCAACGCGGCGATGACTTTGGCCGAGAACGAATCCGTTTGCCGCGAGCGGAAGCGCATCATGAGCGAGAGCGCGATCGTGGGCGCCGGCACGGCGAGGTCGATCGAATCTTGCACCGTCCAGCGGCCTTCCCCGGTGTCGTCCACGTAGCCGGCGATGCGTTCCAAATCGGGATCTTCCTTAAATGCAAGTTCCGCCAGTTCCAAGAGCCACGAGCGGATGACGCTGCCTTGATTCCAAAGATGGCTCAACTGTCCTAAGTCCACGCCTTTGCCGAATTCCGATGCCTGGATGATCTCAAACCCTTCGCCATAGGCTTGCAGCATTGCATACTCGATGCCGTTGTGCACCATCTTGACGAAGTGCCCGGAGCCGGCGGGGCCGGTGTAGAGATATCCATCCTTCGGGGCAAGCGTGAGGAAGATCGGTTCGAGGCGCCTGCATTGCGCGGTATCGCCGCCAACCATCAGACAGTAGCCTTCTTTCAGTCCCCAAACGCCGCCCGATGTCCCCGCGTCGATCAGCGCGATGCCTTTCGGTTCCAATTCCTTGGCTTGCGCCTGCGCGTCTTTCCAATACGAGTTGCCGCCGTCGATGATCGCGTCGCCGGATTGCAAGAGGCCGCCCAATTCTTGGATCGTGCTCTTCGTGGGCGCGCCCGACGGCACCATGACCCAAACGGCACGCGGCGGCGCGAGCGCTTTGACGAGGTCGGCAAGCGACCCGCTACCTTTCGCGCCGGCGGCGGCGGACTTCGCCACCGCATCGGTCGAGCGATCGTAGACGACTACCGAATGGCCCCCTTCCAAAAGACGCTGCGTCATGTTGGCGCCCATGCGCCCCAAACCGATCATGCCGAGCTGCATCAGACTTTGCTCCCCTGCGCGGACAGCGCCGCGCTTAGCGTGCGCGCAAACGTGGCGAGCCCGCTGTCTACGTCGGGTTCCAACTTCACGCCGAGTGCGCGTCGGCCGTGCGTGCGTAGCGATTGGAGATCGCCGAGCGCTTGCGCGCGGATCAGCGTGCCGAAGTCGAACGGTTGGCCGGGGATCGGCAGCGTCTCGCCGCCGTCGGGGATGACGAACTGGATGAAGACGCCGGTGTTCGGACCGCCTTTGTGCAGTTGGCCCGTGGAGTGCAAGAAGCGCGGGCCGAAGCCGGCGGTGGTCGCCACGCGCAGCGCTTCGCACAGCGATCTTCGGTTCTGGGTGATGAGCGCGTCGCGGCTCTCTTTGACCGCGATGAAGGCAGCGAAGTCGATGTAGTCGCCCGGCTGCACTTGTTTGAGCAAAGCTTCGAGTGCGGCGGCATCGTCCGGCGCCACGTAATCGGTTGCCGTTGCTTGGGCGTGTTCGGCCAATATGCGATTGGTGTTATCTTTGCTCTCCTGCACGTTAGGTTCGTCGAACGAGTTGATGCCGAGCATCGCACCCGCGACCGCAGTGGCGAATTCCCAGCGATAGAACTCGGCGCCGATGTCGAGCTCGTCGGCCAGCGCGATGCGCGTGACCAGATGGCCCGCGCGCACGAGGTCGGCGAGCTTCGCGTCGTTGGACGTGTCGCCCGCGAGCGTCAATGCGACGAAGTGGCGGTCGTTGCCGTACGCGCTCGGCGCGAGGAGCGGCTCGCCCGAGATCGGGATCAGACCTTTGCCTTCCTTACCCGTGCTCTCTGCGATGAGCTGCTCGAGCCATAAACCCATGCCGGCGATGCCGGGCGACGTCACAAACGTGATCTTGTCGCGGCCCGCGCCGAGTGCGCCGTGCGCCAGCGCAACGCCGAGCGCTGCTCCGGGATTGGAGGTCTCGTCGGTCGTGCCGCTGCCGCAGCTGCGCGCCATTGCCACCGCGCGCGCGAGCAGTTCGCTGATGTCCACGCCCGCGCACGCGCCGGGCACGAGTCCGAAGTACGAGAGCGCCGAGTAGCGCCCGCCGATGTCCGGCGGATTGATGAACACGCCGCGATAGCCGCGCTCGCGTCCCTGGATTTCAAGCGGCGTGCCTGGATCGGTGATGCAGGCGAAGTGCTGCGCGGCCTTCGCCGTGCCCATCGCCTCGCAGAGTTTGGCCCAGAAATATTCGCCGAAGCAGCGCGGTTCAAGCGTCGTCCCCGACTTGCTCGACTCGATGAAGAGCGTCGTCTCGAGCGTGAGATGGCTCTCGACCATCCGCACCGTCTCGGGCGAGGTGCTATCGAGCACTTGCAAGGTCGGATACCCGTCGCGCCGGCCGAACGTCATGGCCAAGACAATCGGGCAAAGGCTGCTGCCGCCCATTCCCATCACCACGACTTGGCTGATGCCGTCGCGGCGTAAGCCGTCGACGAACGCGTTCATCTCGCCCACGCGACCTTGCATGAGCTCCGGTACCGTCAGCCAGCCGAGGCGGTTTTTGATGACGGCCGCGGCTTTTGCGTCGCCGCGTTTCCAGAAATCCGGATCGCGCTGCCAAACGCGATCGGCAAGCGCCTGCAGATCGGCGGAGGTTCTCCCGTACGCCATTATTCGCCCGCGCCCGCGCCGGCCAAGGCCGAGGCCTTTTTCTGGATCACGCCGAGCAGTTCGTCGTACGATTTGTCGAAGGATTCGAGGCCTTCGTTCAGCAGGTCATCGGTGATTTTCTTGAGCGAGATGCCGAGCGATTCAAGCGACTGCAACTGCTCCTCGGCCTCTTCCATGCCGGTTTCGAGATGCGCGCCGAGTTTGCCGTGATCGCGGAACGCGTCGATCGTGGCCGGCGGCATCGTGTCCACCGTGTCCGGTCCGATGAGCGCCTCAACGTAGTACGTGTCGGGATATTTCGGATTCTTCGTCGACGTGCTCGCCCAGAGCGGCCGCTGCTTGTGTGCGCCGGCGCCGGCAAGTTTCTTCCAGCGCGCGCTCTCGATCGATTGCAAGAAGACCGTGTAGAGACGCTTGGAATTCGCGATGGCGACTTTGCCGAGCAGCGCGGTGAGCTGCGCTTTTTTCGCGTCGTCGGTTGCGGCGTCGGCCGCAGCCTGGATGAGCTTGTCTGCGGCGGTGTCGACCCGGCTCACGAAACACGAGGCGACCGATGCGATGCCGCTCAGCGGCTGATTCTTCGCCATGCGATCTTCAAGGCCGGCGAAGTACGCGTCGATGACTTTTTCGTAGTATTCGGCGCCGAACATCAGTGTGATGTTGACGTTGATGCCTTCGGAGATGAGCTGCCGGATCACCGGGATGCCTTCATCGGTCGCCGGCACTTTGATCATGACGTTGGGTTTGTTGATGAGCGGCCACAGACGCCGCGCTTCCGCGATGGAACCGGCCGTGTCTTTGGCGAGATGCGGCGGCAGCTCGATGGAGACGAAGCCGTCCCCGCCTTTGGTCTGCGTGTAGAGACCGTGGAACGTGTCGCAGGCTTCACGGATGTCGTCCGTCGTGAGCCTGTCGTACATCTGTTCCGGCGTCTTGCTCTGCGCGGCTAGTTCGCGGATGGCGTCGTCGTAATCGTCGCTAGAGCCAACCGCCTTTTCGAAGATCGTGGGATT